>DATMWS010000001.1:0-8020 GCA_035562135.1 Thiobacillus sp.
CCGGAGGCGACGTGTTCAGCTGCAATTCGCCTGTCACCGGGGCTGTCTCGAGCTGCGCCAGCTTCACCCTGTACTTCCGCGCCAGCGACCACGGCCTCTTCGGCAACCTGGACGCCTTCAGCGTGCCGTAGGCATCCGGCGCGAAACGGGATGAAAAAGGGAAGGGGCGTGAAAGGCCATGACATTCGCAACCTGGACCAAAGGGGATACAAGATGCTTGCCATAGATTCGGAGCGGACTTCCATCAACGACACCACTGTCCGGCACCAGACGGCGCGACGTCACGCCACGGCCAGGCTCCTGGCGCTCCAGGTGCTCGCCGCACTCTCACTGGGCCTGGTGCCTTACCCCATAAGTGCGATTGCGCAGGACCATCAGCACGACCACCATCATCATCACGCCATACCCAGCGAGCAGGATGGCTATGTGCGCACCATGGCAAGCTACTCGATTCCGGATGTCAAACTGCTGGACGCCAATGGGGCAGGGGTGTCACTGCGTAGCGAACTTGACGACAAGCCCGTGATCCTGAATTTCATTTTCACCAGCTGTGGCGCCATTTGCCCGGTGATGAGCACGACCTTCTCGCAAGTTCAGATGGCCCTGGGGCCGGAGCGGGACACGGTGCACATGGTGTCGATTTCCATCGACCCCGAGCACGACACCCCGGCCGCGTTAAAAAGCTATGCCGAAAAATACGGGGCAGGGTCACAGTGGCAGATGCTGACCGGCAGCCTCGACAACAGCATCGCGGTGCAACGTGCCTTCGACGTCTATCGCGGCGACAAGATGGGGCATACCCCGGCCACTTTCCTGCGGGTGAAGGCAGGGCAGCCCTGGGTTCGGCTGGACGGGTTTGCCAGCGCGGCCGACATCCTGCGCGAGTATCGCCAGCTCACCACGAATTGATCGCCCATGGGACGCGCCCCAATGCGAACCGTGCGGCGTGTCCTGGCTGGCTTGAGCCTGCTACTGTCACAGGGCGGGCTGGCGGCGGAGCCAGCCGACAGCCATGTCGGGCAGTCTCTCTACCGGAATGGCCTCAGTGCGTCAGGCGAACCGGTGCGCGCCACCGTGCAGAAGGGGGTGGCGCTGAGCGGCGCCGATGCCGCCTGCGTCAAATGCCATCGGCGCAGCGGCCTGGGCGGGAGCGAAGGGCAGAACCCGATCCGCCCGATCGCCGGCCGGCTGCTGTTTTCCTCCCAAGGGAAACTTGAGCGTGCAGGGCGCTGGGCGATACCGGCCAGCAGCGCAGCCGTGCGTCCGCCCTATACCCGAAACAGCCTGGCGCGGGCGCTGCGCGAAGGGATCGATCCGGCCGGGCGGCCCCTCGATGCGCTGATGCCGCGTTACGATCTGAGCGACGAAGAGATCGCCCAGCTTCAAGCCTACCTGGAGGGATTGTCGTCAACTGCTGCGCCCGGGGTCACCGACCGCGAGATTCATTTTTCCACCATCATCACGCCCGACATATCTTCAGACAGGCGCAGCGCCATGCTGGACGTATTGCAGGGCTTTTTCCGAGACAAGAACGGCGGAACCCGCAAGGAAACGCGTCGCCGCGAGGCGGGCAGCGAACAGATGTACCGGGCCTTCCGCACCTGGGTTCTGCATGTCTGGGAGTTGAAAGGATCGCCGGAAACCTGGGGCGCGCAGCTCGCGGCGTATTACCGGCAGCAGCCGGTTTTTGCCGTCATCGGCGGCATCGGCGGCGCCAGCTGGCAACCGGTGCATGCGTTCTGCGAAGCGTTCGAGGTTCCCTGCGTGTTTCCCGATGTGGACTATCCGGATGTCGCGGGCACCGGCTATTACCCGCTTTATTTCACACGCGGCGTTACGCTGGAAGCGGAGGTACTGGCCAAACACCTGCTGGAAACCGGGCCATCCGGTGGAGCGATCGTGCAGGTATATCGCGACCATGCCCTTGGGCGATTGCCGGCGCAGGGTTTGCGCGAATATCTGCAAGGCAAAAGCAGGAAAACCGTCATCGATTATCCACTGTCTGAAGCTGGCCGCTTGCCCGTCGATTTCCTGTCCAGGCTAGCCGGCAATGAACGCCTGAGCACCCTGGTTCTATGGCTGGACAGTACCGATCTCGCGGTGCTTGATCCCGCCGCTGCACTCCCAGACGGGCTGGAGGCCATTTATGTCTCAGCCAGCCTGTCTGTCATGCGCCGCCCGAGCCTGCCGGAAAATTGGCTCAGCAAGCTGCGCATGGTTTATCCGTTTGATTTGCCAGCGACTCGCGAGCAGCGACTGGCACGCATGAATGCATGGCTTCGCGCCAGAAATATTCCATTGAGTGACGAACGCACCCAGGCCAACGCATTCTTCGCCGCCACTGTCACCGGGGATGCGATGTCACACCTAGGGGAAAACTTTTCCCGCGACTATTTCATCGAACGCATCGAGCAAATGACGCAATCCGCCTTGTCACCCTCGATCTACCCGCACCTCAGCCTGGGCCCCGGACAGCGATTTGCATCAAAGGGCGGCTATGTCGTCAGATTTTCACCTGGAAAGGGTGGCACGCCAATAGCGATCAGCGAATGGCTGATTCCTTAAACACGTGTTGATAAAGAACCACGGACCATTAAATCAATTGCCTCTGAAGTCTCAAAGATGTTTATAAAACTCGGGGCGATTCACTTTCACTGTGACCTGTTTCCAAGCTTGGCGGCTGGTCCGCTCAGCCATTCGGGTAACTCGCGTGATCCTGCATGGTCGATGATGTATTGGTGAATCAGCTTGCGGACCACTTGTGAAGAGGTGAGGTCTTGCTGGGCGCAGATTTCCTCGAAGATCTGTTTTTTTCTCGGATCGATCAGAATGGTCATTCTGGCGGTGCGGTTTTCCATGGAATGCCCTCAATGTGCTACGAGATGTGTGCTGAATGATAATTGCATTATCATACAAATACCATGTATTATGAATAGTTGTTGGGAAAGTCACTACCCACAAACCCTTTGCCGCGCGTTACTGAAACGCGTTCAGATGCCCTTGCAGGGCGGTTTTTACGGGAGTCGAGTCTTGCCGCAGTTGTCTCATCCAAGCGGGCCTGCCGACCACGCGCCGCAACCAGGTGACACACCACGGTTAATCGAAAAAGATGCCGTGAAAAAGGAGGCCATGCGCCAGCCCATTCCGCTTCTGGAACGCCCCGGCAAAGTTCTGAGCGAGGATGGCAGCCTTCGCTTTTGCCGATGTCGGCTATCCTCTCGACTGGGCACGGTTGGAAGAACAGGCGGGAACGCGCTCTTTTCAGTTTCCGCCCGACTTATCCACTTTCGTGAACAACCTGCGCGATGGGGCTAGACTGCAGGTATCGAAAGGCACCCTGCCACGAAAGCCGTTCCACTCCAAAATATCAGGCGTTCCAGACATGCAGAAAATCCTGAAATATCTGAAAGAACGAGGTGAGCAACTCGATACCGAGATTGCCGCAGCGACACGAATCCCGCTCGCTGAAGTGCGCCTCTATCTAGCGGAACTGTCGAAGAGGGGGGACATCATCATGTGTCACTCAACGCGATTCATCGATGGCAAGAAAACTGAAGGGATGCTTTGCCGGGTAGCGGGATTTACACCGACTGCCAGCCCCGGCAGGAAACCCAAAACGAAGGCGTAGGCGGGCATTGTGATGCCCGTCTACAGCATCAAGCCTAGGATCCTTACAAAATCCTGGATTCCTCAGTTGACCGCTGACGATGGACGCTCACCGGCCATAAGCAGGTTGTTGCCCTCACAGTAGGCCCGACGGTCGAGCCGGCCGCGCCGGTTCAAGCCGGGCACCCAAAAGCTCGGCAGGCCACGACAGTCATTCATTTCCCGGACGCTTTCAGATACTCCACCAGAGCCTGCATGTCAGGATCCCTCAGGCTGAAGCGGTGGGCACTGACCTTGTCCGACCGCAGCAGGACTGGCACCTCGTCAGGCAGGGTCTTCAGGCTGGCTGGGCTGCTTCCGTGACACGTGGCGCAATTGCTGTCGTACACCGCTGCGCCCCGCTGGGCCTGGGTTTCGGTGGCGGCCGACGTTGCGACCGGCACCTTAATCGGGGCGTAGAAACTCCCCCGGTCCCAGAACCCTGGCTCGCTGCAGCCGAGGCAGGGATGGCCGGATTCGACGGGGTTGCTCACCCCGTTCCAGCGCACGGTGGAGCAGGCGTTGCGGGTCACCGGTCCCTTGCAGCCCAATTCCAGCAAGCACCAGCCGGCGCGGGCGCCTTCGTCGTCGAATGTCTTGGCGAAGCGGCCGGCCTCGTAGTGGCCGCGCCGGGAACAGCGGTCGTGCACGGTTTCACCATAAAAAGCCACGGGGCGACCCTGTGCGTCCAGTTCAGGAAAACGGCCGAAGGCCACGCGGTGGGCCAGCACGGCGCTCATCACCTCGGGGATGGGTGGGCAGCCGGGCAGGTTGATCAGCGGCCGGCGCGGCACCAGGCCGCGTTCCATCAGCTCGGCGATGCCCATCGCTCCGGTCGGATTGGGGGCGGCGGCGGGCAACCCGCCGAAGGCAGCGCAGGTGCCCACGGCAAGCACCGCCTCGGCCGCTTCCAGGCAGCGCCTGAGCAGGCTCAGGTTGTCCTCGCCGGCGATGGTGGAACAGGCGCCGGCAAGGGCGGTGGGCACGGAACCATCCACCACCAGCAATAGCTTGCCGTGGTTCTCGGCCAGGCTCTTCTCTCGTGCCTGTTCCGCCGCCGCCCCGGCAGCGGCCTGCAGGGTGTGGTGATAGTCCAGGGAAATCAGCTCGAACAGCAGGCGCTCGATGGAGGGTGCGGACGAACGGGTGAGCGATTCGGTGCAGCCGGTGCATTCCTGGAACGACAGCCACACCACAGGCAGGCGCCGCGCCCGGGAAAGCGCCTCGGCCAGGATAGTCGCCGCGCCCGGCGGCAGGGCGAGGAGCGAGGCCGTCAGGGCACAGAACCTGAGAAAGGCGCGTCGGCTGACGCCGCGTCCTGATGCGAAGGGAGCTGTACGGTTCATTCCGGACCTCGCTGTTATGCAAACGGTCAGTCCCGGCATGGCCAGTACTGGATACCCAATTTATTTCAAAAAGCCCCGCGCTCTCGTCTAATCCTAGGCGTTTTAGGGGGACGACCCAAGACCAAGCCTTTTTCTCGGTCATCGTGCCCTGTTTGTCATCTTCCTGGCGCTCGCAGCGCCGATCGCCAAGGGGGCTGGCCCGGCTGATGTGCCTGCCGACCGCCAGGGCCGTCCGCTCGCGTTTAGCCTTGGCACGCGCAACGCCATCGCGGTGCTGCCATTGCCCTGACCCTGCCCGCCGGCTGAGAAGTCACCGCCATTGAATGCGGCAAAGGCCAGGACGAGGCCGCGCATCCGAGCCTTCGGCAGCTTCGTCAACTATAAAAAACGGATAAGCCATTTCATGGACCAGGGAAATGGCGGTAAGGAGCAGAGATGCTTGAAAGACGGGGACAAAAAAAGGTGATGGCCTTTGTCATGGCAGGGGGCGAGGGTTCACGCCTGCGACCTCTGACGGCAGAGCGCTGCAAACCGGCGGTGCCGTTTGGAAGCCGCTACCGCATCGTCGATTTCGTGCTGAGCAATCTGGCGAACTCCGACATTCGTTGCATCTATTTGCTGGTGCAATACAAACCGCAGACGCTCATCGAGCATATCCGCAAGGCGTGGACGGTTTCCGCGCTGTTCTCCGAGCAGTTCGTGACGGTGGTGCCGCCGCAGATGACCAAGGAACACATGCAGTTCGGCGGCACGGCAGACGCGGTGTATCAAAGCCTGAACCTGATGAGCATGCATCGCCCGGATCTGGTGGCGGTGTTCGGTGCGGACCATATTTATCGCATGGATGTGCGGCAGATGGTGCGCTTTCATTGCGAGAACGCGGCGGATGTCACGGTGGCCGCGCTGCCGGTGCCTCTCGATCAGGCGTCCAATTTCGGCATCATTGAAACCGATGCGGCGGGAAGAATCCACGGCTTTCAGGAGAAACCCGCACAGGCGAAGCCGATGCCGAACGACCCGCAGCGCGCCTACGCATCGATGGGGAATTACCTGTTCAGAGCGGACATGCTGAGGGCGGCGCTGGAGGAAGCGCACCAGCGCGGCGAAACGGATTTCGGCCACCATGTGTTGCCGCGTCTGTCGAAGACGAATCGGGTGTTTGCCTACGACTTTTCAACCAACGTGGTGCCCGGTACCAAGCCTTATGAGGAAGCGGGCTATTGGCGCGATGTGGGCACACTGGACACCTATTTCGAGGCGCATCGGGATGTGCTCGGCATCGAGCCGCGCTTCGACGCGTTCAATCCGCAATGGCCAATTTATTCCAGTCATTATCAGGGCCCGACCGCACGGGTGATTCGCGGCGAGCTCGACAATGTGCTGCTGGGTGCGGCGACCATCGTGAGCGACGCGACCGTACGCAATTCCCTGCTGCGGCGTGAGGTGGTGGTCGAACCGGGCGCGCAGATCGAGGACTGCGTAATCATGGACTATGTGCGCATCGGCGCCGGCGCCAGGCTGCGTCATGCGATCATCGACCGGCATAACAAGATCGCGCCCGGCACGCAGATCGGCTACGACCACGAACGCGACCGCGCGGCCGGCTACCACGTCACCGAAGGCGGGCTCGTCGTGCTTCCACTGGGAGATGTCCGGTATTACGCCCGCGAGGAGTACCGTAACGGGGGTGGGTATTCCGAGTAGACGTGGTTTCCTGCCGCCGAGCTTGGGTGGCTGCAGCCCTCGCAGAATTAGGATCCGTCGTTAACGTACCTTTCCCCGTTTGATTTTTCCCGAGCCGACATGGACACCGCCCTGCTGATTCTCAATGCCGGTTCTTCCAGCCTCAAATTCGCCGTCTATCGGGCCGACGCGGCGGGCGACCTGCAGGCCGGGTATCGCGGCGTCATCGAGGAAATCGGTCGCAATGGGCGTTTCCAGGTGTTTCACGCGCCCGACGCCGACGGCCTGATCGATCAGGCCGTTACCGCTGCAAACCACGAGCAGGCGCTGAAGCAGGTATTGGACTGGCTGGAAACGCGCCACCCCGGCCTGGCATTTCGCGCAGCCGGGCATCGCGTGGTGCATGGCGGGGCCGACTACATCCACCCGGTGCGGGTCGACGCGACCGTGCTGGCGGACCTGGAAAAGCTCATCCCGCTGAGCCTCCTGCACCAGCCCCACAACCTGGCGGGCATCCGCGCACTGGCCCGGCTGCGCCCGAACTTGCCGCAGGTCGCCTGCTTCGATACCGCCTTCCACCACACGCTGCCGCCGCTGGCCCGGCACTTCGCCCTGCCGCGCGAATTCGGCGAACGCGGTATCCGCCGCTACGGTTTCCATGGGCTGTCCTACGAGCACATCGCCAGCGTGCTGCCGGACTATCTTGGCGCCGCGGCCGACGGCCGGGTGGTGGTCGCCCACCTGGGCAACGGCGCCAGCCTGTGCGCGATGCGGGAACGGTGCAGCGTGGAAACCTCGATGAGCTTCACCCCGCTGGACGGCATCCCCATGGCCAGCCGCTGCGGTGCGCTCGATCCCGGCGTGCTGCTCTATCTGCTGCGCGAGGAGGGCATGAGTCTGGAACAGCTTGATGACCTGCTGCACCACCGCTCCGGCCTGCTCGGCGTCTCCGGCACGAGCGGCGACGTGCGGACGCTGCTGGAAAGTAGCCACCCCCACGCTGCCGAAGCCCTCGACCTGTTCGCCTACCGCACCAGCCAGGCCATTGCCGGCCATGCCGTCGCACTGGAAGGCATCGACGCCCTGGTCTTCACCGCGGGCATCGGCGAGCACGCCGCCACGGTGCGCGCCGCCATCTGCCGCCATCTGGCCTGGCTCGGCCTGGCGCTGGACGAGGATGCCAACCAGCGCCACGGCCCCCGCATCAGCCAGGCGGACAGCCCTGTTTCAGCGTGGGTCATCCCCACCAACGAGGAAAAGGTGATCGCGCGCCATGCCTGGGCGCTGGCCGGGTCGCCTAACTTGTAAGTTGGCGCCATTGAAGGAGAACCCCATGAACAGCACCC
>DATMWS010000002.1:0-6964 GCA_035562135.1 Thiobacillus sp.
TGGGCTGCGGGCCGTCGTACAGGCCCTGCCCCGCCAGGCGGAATTTCTGCAGCGGTTCGGAATAGAACTGCATGATGATGGGCTCGACCTTGCCGATGAAGCCGACGTCCGCCGCCACGTCGAGGTAATCCTTGTTGGCGAAGCGCATGTATTTCTGGTTGTCGGGCCAGTGGTGGGCGAAGAAGCTCTCGTTCTCGATGTACTTTTCCCACTGCTTCGGATTGGGTTCGCCCTTCAGCGACTTCGTCCCGTCCTTGCCACGCCAGCCGGCAAGGAAGCCCACGCCCGGCGAACGCTCATAGTTGACGATGAAGTCGGGATAGTCCTTGAACTTGCGCGTGCCGTCCGGCTTGGTGAAAGCGGGGAATTTCAGCCGCGAGGCGAGCTCCACCATCACCTCCTGCCACGGCCGCACGTCACGGTCGGGTTTGACCAGCGGATAGCGGATCGCATCGGCCGCCGCATCCGGCTCGGAAATCGGCCGGTCGAGCAGCGAAATGCAGTCGTGCCGTTCGAGGTAAGTGGTGTCCGGCAGGATCAGGTCGGCGAAGTTGGTCATCTCCGAATGGAAGGCGTCGATCACCACCAGGAACGGAATCTTGTACTGGCCGGGCTCTTCCGGATCCTTGGCGCGCAGCATGTCCTGCACGTTCGACGTGTTCATGGTCGAGTTCCACGCCATGTTGGCCATGAACAGGATCAGCGTGTCGAGCGCGTAGGGATCGTGGTTGGTCGCGTTGGTGATGACCATGTGCATCAGGCCGTGCGAGGCGATCGGCACTTCCCACGAATAGGCCTTGTCGATGCGCAGCGGGTTGCCGAATTCGTCGATCACCAGGTCTTCCGGACGCGTCGGGAAGCCGAGCGGCGGGCGCGACAGCGGGGTGTTCGGCGCGTTGATGATGTCGATGTTGTTTTCCGGCAGCTGGTGCGGCGGAATCGGCTTCGGATACGGCGCACGGGCGCGGAAGTTGCCCGGCGCGTCGAGCGCGCCCAGCAGCATCTGGATCATGTGGATGGCGCGGCAGGAATGGAAGCCGTTGGAGTGCGCCGCGATGCCGCGCATCGCGTACATCGCCACCGGGCGGCCCACGACTTTGTCATGCTTGCGGCCCCACACGTCGGTCCATTCGATCGGCAGCTCGACCGTCTCCTTGAACGCGACGTGCGCCATTTCCAGCGCAATGCGCTCGATGGTTTCGGCCGGCAGGCCGCATTCCAGCGCGACGTTTTCGGGTGCGTAGCGATCGTCGAGATAGCGCTCGACCATCAGCGACATCACGGTCTTGACGCGGCGGCCGTCGGGCGCGACGTATTCGCCGAACAGCGCCGGGGCGATGTCGCCGTCAATGCCGTTCCTGAACGTTTCCTTGTCGATATCCCAGATCAGCGGCTGGTCGTTTTCATCGCGCAGGAACAGGCCATCGCCCTTCTGTCCCGGCGCCTGCACCACCAGCCAGGAAGCATTGGTGTAGCGCACCAGGAATTCGTAGTCGAACTGTTCGTGCTTCAGCAGCACGTGCACCATCGACATGGCGAGCAGGCCGTCCATGCCGGGCTTGATCGGCAGCCATTCGTCGGCAATCGCCGAATAGCCGGTGCGCACCGGATTGACGGTGACGAACTTGCCGCCACGGCGCTTGAGCTTTTCCAGGCCGATCTTGATCGGGTTGGACGAATGGTCTTCCGCCACGCCCCACATCAGGAAATACTTGGCGTAATCCCAGTCGGGCGCGCCGAATTCCCAGAACGAGAAACCGATGGAATAGAGACCGGCCGCCGCCATGTTGACCGAACAAAAACCGCCGTGCGCCGACCAGTTGGGGGTGCCGAACTGCTGCGCCCACAGGCCGGTCAGCGCCTGCATCTGATCGCGCCCGGTGAAGAATCCCAGTTTGGAGGGGTCGGTCGCGCGGATTTCTTCCAGGCGGTCGGTCAGCACGTCGAGCGCCTGCTCCCAGGAAATCGCCTCGTAAATGCCTTCGCCGCGCTCGGTGCCCGGCTTCCTCATCAAGGGCTGGGTCAACTTGGCCGTGGAATACTGCTTCATGATCCCGGCCGAGCCCTTGGCGCACAGCACGCCCTGGTTGGTGGGATGGTTGCGGTTGCCCTGGATGAAGCGGACCTTGTTGTCCTCCATCGTCACCTTGATGCCGCAGCGGCAGGCGCACATATAGCAGGTGGTGTACTTGATTTCCTGCGCGTCGTGATTCTCGAGTTTGATCTTGGCGTTCATGCGGTCTCTAGGTTCAAAATGGCCCCCAGCGGTTTCGTCACGAAACCGCTTTTTTCCTGCCCGGAACTACACACTAGGTGACTGCTGGAAGCAGCGCCAGCGCATCGGCGCTGGATGCTGCGGGGATGGCTATATATTAATCTTTCCGAATATATTGTTATTTTGCACTTTAAGCAGTCCGAATGGCAAGCAAAACGGCTGATATCCCTATAAGCCAACCTAATAAAATTCCTTATATATCGCGGGGTTAAATGCCCGATTTCAATCTACTTCGCCGCTGCTGGCAGCTCAGCCAGCAGCGACTCAATCACCCCCAGCGCCTCGCCTTCGTCCCACTCGGTTGGTCCCGTCAGCACGTAGCGCACCCGCCCCCTGGCATCCAGCAGGAAGGTGGTGGGCAGGGCAAACACGTTCCAGCGCTTGGTGTTGCTGCCGTCCGGGTCGAGCAGAATCGGGAAGCCCAGCTTCATTCTGGACAGGTAGGCATTCACCTCGTCCGGCGTTTCTGCGCTGTCCAGCGCGACGATTGTTAGCGGCTGCCCCGCCATCTTCACCCGCAACCGCTCCATCGACGGCATTTCGCGCAGGCAGGGCGGGCACCACGACGCCCAGAAATTGAGCAGCACCACCTTGCCGCGGTAGTCAGCCAGGGTTTTGGGCGCGCCCGCCAGATCCTGCGCCTTCAGTTCCGGTGCCGGTGTAGCGGCGCGCGCCTCGAATCCGGCGGCCTGCGCGCCGCTCGCCAGCAGCAGGCTCATCACACAGGTTGTCAGCAATCGTTTCATTTGCACCCCCAGGTGTTCAATTCACGCAACAGCATGGCATCCATGCGGCGGCTTTCGGCAATTTCAAACTCGGTCGGCGTTTCGCGCGCCCAGTAGCCTTCGCGCAGGTTTTCCAGCATCCCCTGGCTGACTGTCGCCCCGTGCCGTGCCAGATGATCCAGCAGGCCGGGCAGCCAGGGGGTGGCGGCCGAACGGCGCGGCTGCAGCACGCGCACAGACAAGCCGGTCAACGTTCCCGGGTCGAGATAATCCGGCGCGGCCAGCGGTTCCGCCACCGTATAGAGATTCGGATACATCAGCATCACGCACAGCCGCTGCCGCTCGGCAGGTTCAAGCAAGGCCGCCGCCCGCAGCACCGGCGCTGCAGCGCGCGCCACGGCGACCACGATGACCCGCTTGCCGCTCGCCTGGGCGGCGCGCAGCCAGTCCGCCAGCTCCTGCAGCGGCACGGCGTCCATGCTGCCCGGCAGTTGCGGCAGAAAATAGGCGTTGACGAGGTCGAGCGACCAAACTTCAACGCCCTGCGCGGCCAGTTGCTGCGCGGCCTGCAGCTCGGGCTCGGTACGCCCACGCTCGGACGCCACCCACAGCAGCAACTGCTGACCCGTGGCCGGAAAAGCCTGAAAGTCCGGCAAGTCGGCCCGCACAGCGAACGCGCATGCCCACCCACTCAACAACAGGAATCTGAAAAAACGCATACGAAAATCCTGTTTCCAACACGCAGCCATCTTGCCGCAGCAGCACCAGTGCGCAAGGTGAACTTTGGACTAGGCGCCCCCTGAAGGGGATAAACGCCAGTGGCCGGAGCGCCCCCCCTGTTTTTCCAGCAGCCGGATGTCGTCCATCCGCATGCCGCGATCCACCGCCTTGCACATGTCGTAGATCGTCAGCAGCGCCACGCTGACGCCGGTCAGCGCCTCCATTTCCACGCCGGTCTTGCCGACCGTTTCGGCGGTCACCGTGCAGGCAATCCAAGACTCGGCCTCGTCATGGCTGAATTCCACGCTCACCTTCGTCAGCGCAATCGGGTGGCACAGCGGGATTAGTTCGGCGGTGCGCTTGGTCGCCTGGATCGCCGCGATGCGCGCGATGCCCAGCACATCGCCCTTGGCCGCCTGGCCGCCCAGAATGCGCGCCAGGGTATCGGGTAACATGCTGATCCGGCCGCTCGCCACGGCAACGCGCCGGGTATCGTCCTTGCCAGCCACGTCGACCATGACGGCGCGGCCGCTTTCATCAAAATGGGTGAAATCGCTCATGCTCAGGAACCTTGTCGAGAATTTCCGCATCCTAATCGAAATGATCTTATCCACCCCCATCCTGGCCTGCTGATGCTGCGCACCCTGCTCGCGCTGACCTTGGCTGTCCAGCCGGCCCTGGCCGCCGACCTGCCCGATCTGGGCGAAGTGTCGCGGCAATATTTTTCCGACCAGCAGGAACAGGTGCTGGGGCGCGCCATCATGCGCGACGTCTACGCCGACCCGCGCTATCTGGACGACCCTGAAATCGAAACCTACCTCAACCAGCTCGGTTACAAACTGGTCTCGGTCAGCACGCGCAACCAGCGCGAATTCACCTTCTTCGTCGTAAACGACCCCACCATCAACGCCTTTGCCATGCCGGGCGGCAACATCGGCGTCCACACCGGACTATTGCTCGCCGCGCAAAACGAATCCGAACTGGCGAGCGTGGTCGCGCATGAAATCGCCCACGTCACCCAGGACCACATCGCGCGCATGGTCGCCGCGCAAAGCCAGAGCTACTGGCCCACCATGGCCGCACTCGCGCTGGCGCTGCTGGCATCGCGCTCCAATCCCAATGTGGCGAGCGCGGCGATTGCCTCCACCCAGGCTTATTCGATCCAGAACCAGCTCAACTACAGCCGCGACTATGAGCGCGAGGCCGACCGTCTGGGCTACGACATGTTGACCCGCGGCAGTTACGACCCGCGCGGCATGAGCGGATTTTTCAACCGCCTGCAGCGCGCCAACCGGTTTTACGACAGCAGTGCTCCCGCCTATCTGCGCACCCATCCGCTCACCACCGACCGCATCGCCGACATGCAGGCGCGCAGCGAAGCCACGCCTTATCAGCAGGTGGAGGACAGCCTTGATTTTCAGCTGGTGCGCGCCCGCCTGCGCGCGCAGGAAGACAGCGCGCAGGACGCGGTGCTCGCCGCGCGCAATGTGCTGAAGGAAAAACGCTACAGCAGCGAAACCGCCGCCCGTTATGGCCTCGTCACCGCACTGATCCGGGCGCGCCAGTTCAAGGAGGCCGAGGTCGAGGTGCAAAAGTTGCTGTCGGGCAAGCCGACCCATCCGATGATCCAGCAACTGGCCGCCAGCACCGCGCTCGCTGCAGGTCACCCGTCGCTCGCCCTGCAGCGCTATCAGGCAGGCAGCGCGGCCCATCCCGGCTACCGCCCCTTGCAGTACGGCCATATCAACGCGCTGTTGTCAGCGGGTCGCAGCAACGATGCGTTGACACAGGTCGACAGACAGCTTGCGCTGTATCCGCTCGACCGCCGCTTGTGGCGGCTGGCCGCCCAAACCCACGACCAACTGGGACATCGCCTGCTCAGCCATCGCGCTCAGGCGGAGGCCGCCGCATTGAGTGGCAATCTGGTCGCCGCCATCGAACAGATCAGTCTCGGCATCAAGGCAGGCGATGGCAGTTTCCACGAAATGTCGGCGGCCGAAGCGCGGCGACGCGAATGGCAGGAAGTCGAAAAATCGCAGCGCAAGAATTAACTTTCGAATGCACAAGCCCATATTTGGCGCGGCTGGTAGGAATTTACCCTGCGTTTTGGACGTAAAAATTGGCGCATGGCCTTGCGTGGCAAAAACGAATTCCACTATGCTTCGTCTCATCCATCACTGGATAGCGTTCACTGCACGGCAACCCCAAGCGGCAAGCGCTTTCATCACCACTTCAAAAATTAGGAGGATGACCATGCGAAAGTTGCATCATGTAGCAGCGGCCTGCGCGATCAGCGCCATCATGCTGTCGGGTACTGTGCTGGCACAGGCTACAGCAACCCCGGCTGCAGCAGCCGCCCCCCAAAAGGAAGAAACCGGCAAGGACATCGCGTTCAACAACCGGAAAGGCAACTGCCTGGCCTGCCACGGCATGCCCACGGTACCGGACGCGCAAGCGACCGGCCTGTATGGCCCGCCACTGATCGCCATGAGCGCGCGCTTCCCCAACAAGGCCCAGCTGCGCGCCCGGATCTGGGACGCGACCGCATTCAATCCCTCCTCCAGCATGATTCCGTTCGGCAAGCATGGCGTGTTGACGGAAGCGGAAATCGATAAAGTGACCGACTTCGTGTACGGTCTGTAATTACCCGTTGCATTGTTCAATCAGGAGATAGCCCATGAACGCACTTCGTAGAAACGTATTGAAAGGCGCCGCTGGCGCAGGCGCCGTGGCCGTAGCCGTGGCCGCCGGCCTGCTGAAGCCCACCCAGGCGATGGCCGCCTGGAACAAAGGTGCTTTTGAGGCCAAAAATGTCGGTGACGCGATGAAAGGCCTCGGCGTATCCGGCCCGGCCGACAGCAAGGACATCACCATCAAGGCGCCGGATATCGCTGAAAATGGCGCCGTGGTGCCGGTGGAAGTGACCAGCGGCATCGCCGGCACCACCAGCATTGCCATCATTGCCGAGAAAAACGGCACCCCGCTGGTTGGCAGCTTCAACCTGTCTGGCGGCACCCAGGGCTTCATTTCCACCCGCATCAAGATGGGCCAGACCTCGCTCGTCCGTGCGGTGGTCAGTGCAGGCGGCAAGTCCTACACGGCAGCCAAGGAAGTGAAAGTCACCATCGGCGGCTGCGGCGGTTAAGCAACCCTGTCCACGACACCACCTACCATTCATATTCAGGAAAGGAAAGCCAAATGGCTGAACCCATGCGTATCCGTGCCACCATGGCAGGCGACGTCG
>DATMWS010000003.1:0-3509 GCA_035562135.1 Thiobacillus sp.
AATGGGTCACCCGCGAGCGGCCCAAGATCGACCGCATCGCCTGCCCCTGGCTGATCGCGCGCTTCATCGATCCGGCGGCCGAGTTTCTCTACGTGCCCGCCGACCAAGTGCTGAAGGTGGCTGAAGATACCGGCGCGATTCCGTACGACATCCCGGGCGTGGAATACGGCCACGTCGGCGAATTGTGCAGCTTTGATGCCTTTTTACGCCTGCACTCGCTGAACGACCCGGCCTTGCAGCAACTCGCCGTCATCGTGCGGGGGGCCGATACCGCCCGGCTCGATCTGGCACCGCAATGTGCCGGATTGCTGGCGCAATCACTGGGCTTGTCGGCGATGTTCCCGGACGATCACGTCATGTTGCGGCATGGCATGGTGATGTATGACGCCTATTACGCCTGGATAAAACAGGCGCAGGGCGAAACCCATGACTGGAAACCGGCAGTCGCCTGAGTCTCTCCTACCGAAACGGAGTGGTTGACTAATTTACTCGGTTATTCTATGGTTCGGCATTGCTAATTTTTATTAGAACGCTAGGACTGCATCATGGAACGTGAAATCAACGGCAAAACGGTCGTGACCGACCCCGAAGGCTATCTGGTCAACCTGGAAGACTGGTCGGAAGAACTGGCCGTCGAACTGGCCAAGGAAGACAAGCTGGAACTGGGCGAAAACCACTGGAAGATCATCCACTACATGCGCGACCAGTTCGCCCAGAACGGCACCGCGCCCAACCTGCGCTTCCTGCAAAAGGGCCTCAAGGAAGAATTCGGCGCGGACTGGGGCGACAAGAAATTCCTGTTCGACCTGTTCCCGTTCGGCCCCGCCAAGCAGGCAGGCCGCTACGCAGGCACCCCGAAGCCGACCGGCTGCGTTTAAGCAAGCATCTCGTCGCAGCAAAACGCCCCGCCCCGTGCGGGGCGTTTTGCTTGCGCTGGCGGCCCGCCAGCTACTTCGGGGGATCGCCCGCCACCGCGTCCACCGGCGATTCGAATGCGATGAATAGCACGCAGGGGCCGGCTTCCCCGCACGTCGCCTTGTGCGGCTGTTTGGCAGGCCCGTACGCATAGGTGCCCGGCTTGAGCACAGCGGTCGCGTGCCCGTCATAGGTCAGGTGAAGCTCGCCGGCCACCAGCACGATGCGCTCCGCCGAGGTGTGCCAGTGGCGCGGAATCACCGCATTCGCGGGCACCTTGAAGAAGACGTCGGCATTGTTTTTGGCGGGGTCGCCGTGGAGAACCGCAATCTCGCAGCCTTTGGGCATGAAGTCGGGGCAGCCGCCCCACTTGAGCGCGGGATTCCCCGCGGTATTTGAAAGCGGGGGCTCCTGCGCAAAGGCTGGGATCCCGGCAAATAATCCGGAAAGCAGCAGGGCCGGCAGCAGGCTGCCTCTAAGGGGCCGGCGTGAAATCGCTTGAGTGTGCATGACATCTCCTGTTGGCCAGGCACACACTGCCGGGCGGATGCCCCACAGCAACCTGGGGCCTTTCACCATAGTCAAGAAATCGCCTGATTCACTCATTGCGTCCCGCGAAACATGAAATAGACCGCGCCCACCAGACACAGCGCGGCCCACAGAAAATCCCATTTCAGTTCGGCCCGCATGTAGAAGATCGCGAAGGGCACGAACACCGACAGCGTGATCACCTCCTGCAGGATTTTCAGTTGCGGCAGGCTGAGCACGGTATAGCCGATGCGGTTGGCCGGCACCTGGAAGGCGTACTCGAACAGCGCAATGCCCCAGCTCACCAGCGCGGCGATAATCCACGGCTTGTCGGCCAGGTTCTTCAGATGGGCATACCAGGCAAAGGTCATGAAGACATTGGACGCGGTGAGCAGCAACACGGTTTGCAAGGTGATGGGCATGGCTTCGATCCAATCCGGCAGACGCGCGAATTGTAGGGGGCTCTCGCGTTAAAATGCCGCTTTTATTCGGCGAGTCAGACCTATGAACGCTCCTCAGGTCGGTGTGGTGATGGGATCTTCCAGCGACTGGGAGGTGATGAAGCACGCGGCGCTCATGCTGAAGCAACTGGGCATCCACTTCGAGACCCGCGTGGTGTCCGCGCACCGCACGCCGGATCTGCTGTACGAGTATGCCGCCAGCGCCGAAGCGCGCGGCCTCAAGGCCATCATCGCCGGCGCTGGCGGCGCCGCCCATCTGCCCGGCATGATCGCGTCCAAAACCATCGTGCCGGTGCTGGGCGTGCCGGTGCCGTCGAAATACCTCAAGGGCATGGATTCGCTGCTGTCCATCGTGCAGATGCCGAAGGGCATTCCGGTCGCCACCTTTGCGATCGGGGAAGCCGGCGCGGCGAATGCAGCCCTTTTTGCGGCGGCGCTGATTGCCCGCTACGACAGCGGGCTGGCGGCGCAGCTCAACGACTTCCGCCGCGGCCAGTCGGACTCGGTCATCGCGATGGAATTGCCCGATGTCGAGTAAGTCGCTGCCCATCCTGCCCGGCGCATACGATTCCACACGGGCTTCAGCCCGTAGTGGATCGGAGTCCTTTAGGGCCACGCTGCCTATTCTGCCGGGGGCGACCTTGGGGATTCTCGGCGGCGGCCAGCTCGGCCGCATGTTCACCCTCGCCGCGCGCACCATGGGCTACAAGGTCATGGTGCTCGACCCGGATGCCGCCAGCCCTGCCGGGCAGATGGCCGATGTGCATGTGCGGGCGGACTACACCGACCATGCCACACTGAAACAGCTCGGCGCAGCCTGCGCCGCCGTCACCACCGAATTCGAGAACGTCCCGGCGGCCAGTCTGATCGCGTTGGCGAACCATTGCCGGGTGTCGCCCGGCGCCGCGGCGGTGGCCATCGTGCAGGACCGCAGCCACGAAAAATCCTGGCTCGCCGCGAACGGCTTCGCCACCGCGCCGTTTGCGCTGGTCAACAGCGAGGCCGACCTCGACGCCGCGCTGGCGGCGACCGGGTCGCCGGCGCTGCTGAAAGTGTCGCGCTTCGGTTATGACGGCAAGGGCCAGGCCCGCGTCGATACGCTGGCCGAAGCGCGCGCCGCCTTCCGCGAACTCGGCGGCCAGCCCTGCGTGCTGGAAGGCTTCGTCAAGCTGGAACGCGAAGTGTCGGTGGTACTGGCGCGCAGCGACGCCGGCGAATGCGCGCTGTTCCCGGTCGCCGAGAACCGCCACGTCAACGGCATCCTCGACGTCTCCATCGTCCCCGCCCGGGTGCCCGACAAGCTCGCCGAGCAGGCGCGCGAAATGGCGCGCACCGTGGCCGACAAGCTCGGCTACGTCGGCGTGATGGCGGTCGAGTTCTTCGTCGCCGGCGGCCAGTTGATGGTCAACGAAATCGCCCCGCGCCCGCACAACTCCGGTCACTACACGCTGGATGCCTGCGTCACCGACCAGTTCGAGCAGCAGGTGCGCGTCCTCTGCAGATTGCCCTTGGGCGACACCCGCCTGCTGTCGCCGGTGGTGATGGTCAACATCCTCGGCGACCGTTGGATGAACGGCGGCCCGCACTGGGACACACTGCTGGCAC
>DATMWS010000004.1:0-27462 GCA_035562135.1 Thiobacillus sp.
ATCGTGCTGGACGAGCCCTCGGTGGTGTCGATCCGCACCGATGCGTCGGCGGGGGGCAAGCGCACGGTCCAGGCAGTGGGCACGGAAGCCAAGCTGATGCTGGGCCGCACGCCGGGCAACCTGCAGGCGATCCGGCCGATGAAGGACGGCGTGATCGCCGACTTCACCGTGACCGAGCAGATGCTCAAGTATTTCATCAAGAAGGTGCACGACACCCGCATGCTGCGCCCCAGCCCGCGCATCATCATCTGCGTGCCGTGCGGCTCGACCCAGGTGGAACGGCGTGCGATCCGCGAATCGGCGATCGGCGCCGGGGCGCGCCAGGTCTATCTGATCGAGGAACCGATGGCGGCCGCGATCGGCGCCGGGATGCCGGTGGCCGAGGCAACCGGCTCGATGGTGGTCGACATCGGCGGCGGCACCACCGAGGTCGGCGTGATCTCGCTCGGCGGCGTGGTGTACGCCAATTCGGTGCGCGTCGGCGGCGACCGCATGGATGAAGCCATCATCAGCTACATTCGCCGCAACTACGGCATGCTGATCGGCGAGGCCACCGCCGAGCTCATCAAGAAGAAAATGGGTTCGGCCTTTCCCGGCGCCGAAGTGCTGGAAATGGAAGTCAAGGGCCGCAGCCTGGCCGAAGGCGTGCCGCGCAGCTTCAATGTGTCATCCAACGAAATTCTCGAAGCGCTGACCGAGCCGTTGAACGCCATCGTCAGCGCGGTGAGGCAGGCGCTGGAACAGACGCCGCCCGAACTCGGCGCCGACATCGCCGAAAAGGGCATGGTGCTGACCGGCGGCGGCGCGCTGCTGCGCGACCTCGACCGCCTGCTGATGGAAGAGACCGGCCTGCCGGTGGTTGTCGCCGACGACCCGTTGACCTGCGTGGTGCGCGGTTGCGGGCGTGCACTGGAAGACATGGACAAACTGGCGTCGGTGTTCACCAACGAGTGAACGCGGCCGCGCGCGGTACTGCTGACGGGGACGGCTGATGGCGACGCCCGGTCAGCTCATGTTCGCCCGCCGGCTGGGGCCGACGGCACGCCTGTTGATCTGGCTCCTGATCGGCGTGTCATGTGTGGTGGTCGATGTCCGTTATCACGCGCTCGACGGCTTGCGCAGCGGGTTTTCGTTGCTGTTGCAGCCGGTGCGCGAAGTCCTGCGCGCGCCCTCCGATGTCGCCGCCGAACTAGGCGGTTTCTTCGCCCGCCACCGACTCCTGCAGAAAGAGCGCGATGCCCTGCTGGCCGAGCGTGCGCGGCTCCTGGTCAACGTGAATGTCGCGAAGGAACTGCTTCGCGAAAACGCCGAATTGCGTACCCTGCTGCAGTTGCAATCCCGCCCCGGCCAACAGATGGTGCATGCCGCCCAGCTGTATCAGGGGCATGACTGGTTTGCCCAGCGCATCACGCTGGACCAGGGGGGGCGTGCGGGATTGCGCAGTGGCCTGCCGGTCGTCGATGCCGTCGGTCTGGTGGGGCAGGTGACCCAAGTTTATCCTGGGTCGAGCGAAGTGACGCTGGTCAGCAGCCGGCAGCAGCTGACGCCGGTGTTTGTCGAGCGCACCGGCCAGCGTGGGCTGGCCGCCGGCAGCGGGCAAAACCAGCTGGAACTGCGCTATATGCCGGCGCAGACCGACATCCGGCCGGGCGATCGCCTGCTGACGTCGGGTATCGACCGGGTGTATCCGGCCGGCATTCCGGTGGCGCGTGTCAGCCGGGTTTCCCGTTCACAATCCAGCCCTTATCTGCGGGTGGAGTGCCTGCCGCTGGCGGGCCTCGACCGTTCCCGAGCGGTGCTGGTGCTGATCGCCGAGCCGCAGGTGACAACGCGATGAACGTGGCTACCCGAACGGCGGGCAGCTGGCACCGCATTCTCGGCAGCTTGGCCCTGGCCGTGCTGCTGGAACAGTTGCCGTGGGCGGGCTGGGCACTGGCCCTGCGGCCGGATTTCGTGCTGGTCGGCGTGCTCTTCTGGACCTTGCATCAGCCCGCGCGCATTGGTTTTGCGACGGCGTTCTTCTTCGGCCTGCTGGCCGATTTCCAGGATGGCGCGGTGTTCGGCCAGCATGCCATCGCCTATGTGATCGGCGTGTACCTGGTCCTGTTTCTACGCCTGCGGCTGCTGCAGTTCGATCCGTTCCGCCAGGCCGTGCAGCTGTTTCCTATCCTGCTTACGGTACAGCTGGCGGTGCTGCTGGTCGGCTGGCTGGCGGTCAATCCGCCGGCCAGCCTGTCCATCCTGCTGCCGGTGATGAGCAGCGCCGTGCTGTGGTATCTGGTCGCCTTGTTTGTGCGCCTGTGGCATGGCAAGAGCCTGCTGGATCAGGCATGAACCTCGCCACCCCGCTCAAGAATCTGGACCGTGAACTGGCCCGCTTTCATGGTCGCCTGAAACTGGGCGCGGCCTTCGTTTCGCTGCTGGCCGCTGTGCTGCTGGCACGCGCGTTCTATCTGCAGATCGTGCAGCACGAGCACTACGTCGAGCGCGCCGAAAGCAACCGCATTTCGCGGGTGCCCACCGCGCCCAACCGCGGGCTGATCCTGGATCGGAACGATCGCATCCTGGCGGAAAATTATTCGGCCTATACGCTGGAACTGACGCGGGCGCAGACCCACAACCTGGAGGCCACGCTGGCCGAGGTGGGCAAGCTGATCGAGATCACGCCGGGGCAACTGCGGCGTTTTCGCCGCCTGCTTGCCGAATCGCACGAGTTCGAAACCGTGCCGCTGAAAAGCAAGCTGACTGACGAGGAGGTGGCAATACTCGCCGCCAACCGCTATCGCCTGCCGGGGCTGGAGGTGAAGGCGCGGCTGTTCCGCAACTATCGGGCCGGTCCCGGCATGGCGCACGTGGTGGGCTTTATCGGCCGCATCAACGACCGCGACCTGAAGCGCCTGCGCGAGGCCAGCCGCGAGCAGAATTACAAGGGCAGTGCCTACATCGGCAAGACCGGGCTGGAACAGAGTTACGAATCCCTGCTGCACGGCCGCACCGGGTTCGACCAGATGGAGACGGACGCCAGCGGCCGCGCGGTGCGCATGCTGTCGCGGATACCGCCGGTGCCGGGCAAGGATTTGCGCCTGCATCTCGATGTGGAGTTGCAGGCCGTGGCCGAACATGCGTTCGGCGATTATCTGGGCGGGCTGGTGGCGCTCGACCCCAACACCGGCGGCGTGCTGGCACTGGTGAGTAAGCCCGGATTCGATCCCAACCTGTTCGTCGACGGCGTTGATCCGGAAACCTGGAAGGCGCTCAATGAATCGCCGGACCGACCGATGGTGAACCGTGCCCTGCGCGGCATCTATCCGCCGGGATCGACGATCAAGCCGTTCATGGCGCTGGCCGGCCTCGAACTGGGGTTGCGCAAACCGGCGGACACCATTGCCGACCCCGGTTTTTTCAGTCTGCCCAACAGCCGCCATCAGTTCCGCGACTGGAAACGCGGCGGGCACGGCGTGGTTGACCTGCGCCGGTCCATTTCACAATCCTGCGACGTCTACTATTACCGGCTGGCGGTGGACATGGGCATCGACCGCATGCACGACTATCTGGCGCAGTTCGGCCTGGGCGAAAAAACCGGCATCGACCTGGACGGCGAGTCGGCCGGACTGCTGCCCTCGCGCGACTGGAAGCAGCGCCGCTTCAAGCAGACCTGGTATCCCGGCGAGACGGTGATTGCGGGTATCGGCCAGGGCTATCACCTGACCACCCCGCTGCAGCTGGCGGTGGCGGCGGCCATGCTCGCCAACGGCGGCAAGCGGATCGAGCCGCGCCTGGTGCAGGCGGTGCGCGACCCGCTTGCCCATGTCTGGCAGCCGCAGCCGGGCATGGTGCGCGGCCAGATGGCGATCCCCCCGGCATACCTCGCGGTGGTGCGTGAAGGCATGATGGACGTGATGCGTCCGGGCGGCACTGCGGCCAGATCGGCAGCCGGCGCCCCCTACACGATCGCCGGCAAGACCGGTACCGCCCAGGTGGTCGGCATCAAGCAGGGCGCGCGTTACGACGCCAGCCGGCTGTCCCGCCAGTATCGTGACCATGCGCTGTTCATTGCCTATGCGCCGGCCGAAAACCCCACCATCGTGGTGGCGGTGATGGTCGAGAACGGCGGCTCGGGCAGTGGCACCGCCGCGCCGGTCGCACGCGCCGTATTCGATTATTACCTGACCGGGAAACGTCCCGGCGAAATGAAACTGGAGGCGAACAATGCCACAGAGTAGTCACTGGTTTATGCGCAGGCTGAGCCACCTGGACGGCATCCTGCTGACACTGGTGTTGCTGTTGCTGGGCATCAGCCTGGCGGTGGTGGCGAGCGCCTCGGGACAGAGCCCGGCGCGCATCAGCGGTCACCTGATCAATATCGGGCTGGCGCTGGCGGTGATGGTGGTGATGGCCAACGTGCCGCCGCATCTGCTGTCCAAGGTGGGGCCGCCCCTGTATGTGGCGGGCGTGGTGCTGCTGATCGGGGTGGCGCTGTTCGGCGAGGTCCGCAATGGCTCGCGGCGCTGGCTGAATCTGGGATTCATGGCGTTCCAGCCTTCGGAACTGCTGAAGCTTGCCTTGCCGCTGATGCTGGCCTGGTACTTCCAGCGCAACGAGGCGGTGCTGCGCGCCAAGCATTTTCTGGTCGGCGGCGCCCTGCTGCTGGTGCCGTTTCTGCTGATCCTGCGCCAGCCTGATCTGGGCACCGCGATGATGATCGGCGCCTCGGGTTTTTATCTGCTGTTCTTTGCCGGCCTGCCGTGGAAGGTGATCCTCGGCGGCGCCACGCTGGGGGCGGCCAGCCTGCCGGTGATGTGGGGGCTGATGCATGACTACCAGCAGCGCCGCGTGCTGACCCTGCTCGACCCCACCTCCGATCCGCTGGGTGATGGTTACCACATCATTCAATCCACTATCGCGATCGGTTCGGGCGGGCTGTTCGGCAGGGGCTGGATGGGGGGCACGCAAAACCAGCTTGACTTCATTCCCGAGCGCACCACCGACTTCATCTTTGCCGTGTTCGGCGAGGAATTTGGCTACGTCGGTGCGATTTTTCTGGTGGGGCTGTATCTGGCCATTGTCGCGCGCGGCCTGGTCATCGCGGCGCGCGCGCCGACGCAGTTCGGGCGGCTGATGGCGGCCACGCTGAGCCTCAATCTGTTCACCTATGCGTTCGTCAACATGGGCATGGTGTCGGGCATCCTGCCGGTGGTGGGCGTGCCGTTGCCGCTGATGAGCTACGGGGGAACCGCGCTCATCACGCTGCTGCTGGGGATGGGCATCCTGATGAGCGTGGCGACGCATCGCCAGCTCAACAAATCGTGACGCGATAAAATGTGCCATGAATAAAATATCGATCCTGGGCATGGCTGTTCTCGTTCTGGCGCTCGCCGGCTGCGGCACCACGCCGCCCGCCAAGCAGGCCTCCACCGCACCGAAAGGCGGCGGCTATTATCTCGACGACGGCCCGCAGGCCAACCCGCCGGCGAATCTGGACGCCATTCCCGACGCCGTGCCGCGCGATGAACCGCTGCACCGCTATGCCAACCGCACCTATGTCGCGCTGGGCAACACCTACACGCCGCAGACCACGCGCCGCGGATACAGCGAGGAAGGGCTGGCCTCGTGGTATGGCCGCCGCTTCCACGGCAATAAAACCGCGTCGGGCGAGTTGTACGACATGTATGCCATGACCGCCGCGCATCCCACCCTGCCGATCCCGAGTTATGCGCGGGTCACTGCGCTCAGCAACGGCAAGTCCGTGGTGGTGCGCATCAACGATCGCGGCCCGTTTCACAGCAAGCGCATCATCGACCTGTCGTATGCCGCCGCGCACAAGCTGGGCTATCTGGGGAGCGGCAGCGCGCGGGTGCGGGTGGAAAGCCTTGACCCCACCGCCTCCGACACGCAGGGCGAAGCGCTCAAGGAGGGGGTCTACCTGCAGGTGGGCGCGTTTTCGCGCGCCGACAATGCACGGCAACTGCTCGACCGCCTGACGCGCGCGCTTGAACTCGACGCCAGCCGCACGCGCGTGGTGTTCAACGGCACCCGGCATCGCGTGCAGCTTGGGCCTTATCCCGGCGACGACGCGGCGCACGCGGATCGCGCGCGGGTGCGGGAACGTCTCGACCTGGATGCAGTCCTGGTCAGACGCGATTGATTAAGAGGGTGAGCATGAAAATAGTCTGGTTGGGGCTGGCGTTGCTGCTTTCTGCCTCTGCGTGGGCGGCGCCTGCCGGCATCTCGGCACGCGCCTGGGTGTTGATCGACCAGGCCAGTGGCCGCGAACTGGCCGCGTATCAGGCCGACCTGCCCCTGGCGCCGGCTTCGCTGACGCAGCTGATGACGGCCTACGTGCTGCTGGGTGACATCCGCAATAACAAGCTGAGCCTGGGCGAGACCGTGACCGTGCCGGAAGCCGCCACACAGGCCGACGGCGCGCGCGTATTCCTCGAGACGGGCGACCAGGTGAGTGTCGACACGCTGCTGCAGGCGATGCTGGTGCAGTCGGCCAGCGACGCCACGCTCACGCTGGTGACGGCGACCGACGGCAGCGAAGCGGCGTTTGTCGAACGCATGAACCGCGAAGCCAAACGGCTGGGCATGGCAAAAACCCGTTTCATGAACGCCACCGGATTGACCGAGCCGGGGCACGGATCGAGCGCACGCGACCTCGCCCTGCTGTCGCGCGCGCTGGCGCGCGATTTCCCCGAGCGGCAGGCGTTTTTCACACAAAAGGAACTGGGCTTCAAGGGCATCACGTATTACAACGGCAATCGTCTGCTGTGGCGTGACAGCACGGTGACCGGCCTCAAGGTCGGACGCACCGTCGAGGCCGGCTACTGCATGGCGGCGTCGGCCCAGCGCGGCGACCAGCGCCGCATCGCCGTGGTGCTGGGCGGGCGAAACGACGCCCAGCGCACCCAGGATGCCCTGCGCTTGCTGAATTACGGCTTCGAGAATTTCGACAGCGTGCGGCTTTACCGCGCGCAGCAGCCGGTCAAGGTGGCGCCCCTCTATCGCGGCGTTCGCGCGACGGTGAGCATGGGGTTTGCACAGGATTTTCATTTGCTGCTACCCCGGGGCAGCGCCGCTCGCGTCAAGGCCGAAGTCATCACCCAGCAGCCGATCATGGCGCCGGTGCGCAAGGGCAAGCGCATGGGTGCGCTGCGGCTGACGCTCGACGGCAAGCCGATCGGCGACTACCCCCTGGTCGCCCTGCACGACGTCGCCGTGGCCGGCATCTTTGGCCGTGGCTGGGATTCGATCCGGCTCTTCTTCGGCCAATGAGCGTTTACCTGAACGGCCAGTTCCTGCCGCTTGCCGAAGCGAAGATTTCGGTGCTCGACCGCGGCTTTGTGTTCGGCGATGGCGTCTATGAGCTGGTGCCGGTATATTCGAAGAAGCCGTTCCGGCTCGACGCGCACCTGCGCCGCCTGCAGGCCAGCCTCGACGGCATCCGCCTGGCCAGCCCGCATGGGCCGGAGGGGTGGCGTGAACTGATCCTGCGGCTGATCGAACTGCAGGACTTCGCCGACCAGTCGCTCTACATCCAGGTGACCCGCGGTGTCGCGCCGCGCAACCACGCCTTCCCCGAAGGGGTGCCGCCCACGGTCTTCATGTTTGCACAGCCGCTGGTGACCGCCACGCCCGCGCAAAAGGACGCTGGCGTGTGCGCGGTCAGCGCCGTCGACAACCGCTGGCTGCGCTGCAACATCAAGGCCATCTCGCTGCTGGCCAACATCCTGCTGCGGCAGCAGGCGGTCGACGTCGGCTGCGCCGAGACCGTGATGCTGCGCGATGGGTTTTTAACCGAGGGCGCGGCGAGCAATATCTTCGTGGTGAAGGACGGCGTGCTGCTGGCGCCGCCGCCATCGAACCTGATGTTGACCGGCATCACCTACGACGGGGTGCTGGAACTCGCCGCCACGCACGGCATTCCGCACCAGGTGCGGGCGATTTCCGAGGCCGAGGTGCGCGCCGCCGACGAGCTGTGGATGACCTCGTCCACCAAGGAAATCATGGCCATCGTGAAACTCGACGGCACCCCGGTTGGCGCCGGCGTGCCGGGGCCGCTGGCGCAGCGGATGGACGGGCTGTATCAAACCTTCAAGCAACAGGTGATGCGCGCATGAGCGAAGAAGACACCCTGCTGACCTTTCCCACCGACTTCCCGATCAAGATCATGGGCGAGCGGCGCGCCGACTTCGCGCAGACCATGGTCGAGTTGGTGTTGCGCCACGCGCCAGACTTCAGGGCCGAAACCGTCGAAATGCGGATGTCCAGCAGCGGCAACTACCTCTCGGTGACCTGCGTGGTGCGCGCCACCTCTAAGGCCCAGCTCGACGCGCTGTACCGTGAGATCACCGCCCATCCGTGGGTGAAGATGGCATTGTGAAGGGTCAGCACCCTGAAGGGCATAAAGATTCAGGGGGCGGCGCCCTGAAGGGCATAAAGGATCGGGACGCATTGGTTCGGGTTCTGGGGCGGGTCGCGTACGAGCCGACTTGGCGGGCGATGCGGGACTTCACCGCCGCACGCCATTCCGGCACGGCGGATGAGCTCTGGTTGCTGGAACACCCGCCGGTCTATACCCAGGGGCAGGCCGGCAAGGCCGAGCACCTGATCGCCGAAACCGCGATTCCCGTTATCCCCATCGACCGCGGCGGGCAGATCACCTATCACGGGCCGGGGCAGGTGGTGGCCTATGTGCTGGTCGACCTGCGCCGGCGTGGCTATGGCATCCGTGAACTGGTGACACGCATGGAGCAGGCGGTGATCGACCTGCTGGCGGCCCACGGCGTCGCCGCCGAGCGGCTCTCCGGCGCGCCCGGCGTCTATGTCGGCGGGGCGAAGATCGCCGCGCTGGGTCTGCGCGTCAAGCATGGCTGCACCTATCACGGTCTGGCGCTCAACGTCGACATGGACCTGGCGCCCTTTGCCGCCATCAATCCCTGCGGTTACGCCGGCATGCAGGTGACGCAATGCCGCGACCTCGGCGTGAAGCTGTCGCTACCGCAGGCCGAGCAGGCACTCGCTCACGCCCTGCTGGGCGCGATCTATTCTTGACCGATTTGGTGGGTTATTAGTATTCTTGCAACTTCTAATGGAGTGACTCATGAGCACCGACACCCTGCCGTCCGACCCCAAACTCCTGATGCGCTCGATCATCCAGCGCATCGCCACCGGGCCGGACCTGTCCAAGGACATCAGCCGCGCCGAGGCGCATCTGGGCACCAAGGCCATCATCGACAACGTCATCGATCCGGTGCAGGTGGGCATCTACTTCATCGCACTGCGCATGAAGCGCGAAACGATGGACGAAAACCGCGGGGTGCTCGACGCCGTGCTGGAAACCACCCGGCGCGTCACCGCCGAGGTCGACGAGGTGGTCGACATCGGCGATCCCTACGACGGCTACACCCGCTGCCTGCCTGCCGCGCCTTTCCTCGGCCCGCTGCTGGCCGAATTCGGGGTGCACGTGGTCAGCCATGGCCTCGACAAGGTTGGCCCCAAATACGGCGTGACCGCGCGCCACGTGCTGGAGGCCGCCGGGGTGCCGGTTGACCTGTCGCCGAGTGAAGCGGCAGCGCGCCTGGCCGACCCGGCAATCGGCTGGGCTTACGTCGACCAGGCGAAATCCAACCCCGGCATGCACAATTTGATTCCGCTGCGCACGCAGATGATCAAGCGCCAGGTGCTGACCACGGTGGAAGTGCTGTCCAAGCCGATCATGGGTAAAAAACAAACCCATTTCGTCACCGGCTACGTGCACAAGCCCTATCCGCCGGTGTATGCCGACCTTGCGCGCGAAGCCGGTTTCGACAGCGCCTGCATCGTGCGCGGCGTCGAAGGCGGGGTGATCCCGAGCCTGCGCCAGACCGGCAAGTATTTCCATTACCACGACCGTGGCGCAGAAGTCGAAGCGACAGTCGATCCGGTTGCATTGGGCATCGACCAGCCGGTGCGCGCGGTGCCGCTACCCGGCGCGGTCGCTGCCGAAGCGGGCGAAGACGAAATCGTCGCCGCCATCGACATCAGGGCCACGGCGCACGCCGCTGCCGAAGCCGGCATCCTGGCGCTGAAGGGCGACCGCGGCGCGACCTACGATTCGCTGGTGCTGGCCGGTTCCATCATCCTGCACCACGTGGGCAAGGCCGCCAGCGTTCTTGATGCCGCCACGCAGATCCGCGCGGTGCTGGATTCCGGCAAGGCCGTCGCCAGGGTCAAGTGATGAGCGAGTTCGTCGCCATCGCCGCCGCCGACGAACTCAAGCCGGCGCAGATGAAGCGCGTCGTCGTCTCTGGACGCCGCCTGCTGCTGTGCAATGCTGGCGGCACCCATTACGTCGTCGACGAAATGTGCAGCCACGAGGATTACTCGCTGTATCTCGGCTGCATCAAGGACGGCAAGATCAAGTGCTCGCTGCACGGCAGCTACTTCGATCTCACCACCGGCCAGCCCACCTGCGAACCCGCCGACGAACCGATCAGGACCTACCCGGTCAAGGTCGAGGCGGGGCAGGTCTGGGTCAAGGTCTGATTATTTTTTTAAGTAGTTCGCGGATCGCCTGGATGATCTCGGGGTGATCAAACTCGCGTCCGCCGATGGCGCTGGCGACGATGCGGCCCTGCCTGTCGACCAGGAAGGTGGTCGGCAGCCCCGCCACTTTCCACGCCTGCAGGGTGCCGCTGCGGGTGTCGAGCAGGATGGGGAAGGTCGGTTCGGTGTCCAGTTGGCTGGTGAAGGCGCCGATGGTGTCGGCATCCTCGCCCACATCCACCGCCAGTACGCTGAAGGCTTCGCCTTTGAGCGCCTGCGACAGGCGTTCCATCGACGACATTTCGCGGCGACACGGCGGGCACCAGGTGGCCCAGAAATTGACCAGCACCACACGGCCCCTGAACCTGGCAAGATCATGGGTCTGGCCGTCGAGATCCTTGAGCTTCAGCGCCGGAGCGGGTTTCGGCGTCTGCAGGGTCAGGCTGTGCGACAAGGGCGGAAGGTCGGCTGTGTGGGCCGCAAGCGGCACGCCGAACACGCACCAAGCGGCCAGCGCCGCGCCCGATATGCGTCTACGAAGGTTCATCTGCACACCTCAGCTGTTCGAGTTTTCCTGTATGGATTTTTGCGCCAGAGCGCCAGACAAAGCGCAGGTCGAACGTGCCGCCGCGCGGCACACTGTAGCTCGTCATGCCCTGATTCCAGTCGCCCGGCGCAAAGGTCTGCGTGGCGGGGAACTGCGCCCAGGTGAAGGCGATGCGTGCAGCCTCGGGAACGCCCTGATGCTTCCAGAGGCGCTCCCACGCGGTTTTGCTGCGGATGGCGCGCGGCGGCTGGCCTGCCGAAAGATAGCGCCAGTCGGTGAGGCGGTGCTGGATCGGCGTGTCGCCGATATTGCGCACCACCGTCATGAAGACGCACTCGCTGGCGTAGCGTTCCGCCGCCGCGGCAGAAAACCCGCGCGCCAGATAAAAGGCGCGTGCCTGGTCCGGGCTGATCTGGGTCAGCCGCACCTGGATGCCGCGCGTTTCGGTTTGCCAGGTGGCCAGCCCAGTGTCTGCATCCACGCTGGTGTCGGTGCCGGCAAGGGCCGCAGCACTCCCCACAGCCAGCAGGGTCAGGGTCAGTAGCCGCATAGGATAAAATCCGGTTTCAACGACGTTTAGAATAGATCATGGCAGACCCCCTCCAGCATAAAGGCGCAGCGAAAACCGCGCGCATCCCGATCAAGATCGTGCCGCAGCCGCGCATGCGCCTGCCGTCGTGGATCCGCGCCAAATCGCCCAACGTGCCGAACGTGGCGCGGCTGAAAGGCATCCTGCGCGAAGCCAAGCTCCACACCGTGTGCGAAGAAGCTTCGTGCCCCAATCTGGGCGAATGCTTCGGCCACGGCACTGCCACCTTCATGATCCTCGGCGATCTGTGCACACGGCGCTGCCCGTTCTGCGACGTCGGCCACGGCACCCCGCTGCCGCCGGACGTCGACGAGCCGCGCCATCTGGCCGAAACGATTGCGCTGATGGCGCTGAAATACGTGGTGATCACCAGCGTCGACCGCGATGACCTGCGCGATGGCGGCGCCGAGCATTTTGCGAAGTGCATTGCGGCGGTGCGCGAAAGCTCGCCGGCGACGCGGATCGAAATCCTCACCCCGGATTTTCGTGGCCGGCTCGACAAGGCGCTCAACATGCTCGATCGCGCGCCGCCCGACGTGATGAACCACAACCTGGAAACCGTGCCGCGCCTGTACAAGGCGGCGCGCCCCGGCGCCGACTACGCACATTCGCTGAAGCTGCTGCAGGATTTCAAGGCGCGCCACCCGAACATACCGACCAAGTCCGGCCTGATGCTGGGCTTGGGCGAAGAGGACGACGAGATCCTGCAGGTGATGCGCGACCTGCGCGCGCACGACGTCGACATGCTCACCCTCGGCCAATATCTGCAGCCCTCGCAGCACCACCTGCCGGTGCTGCGCTTCGTGACGCCTGAACGTTTTTCCCAGTTCGAGCAGGAAGCGCTGGCGATGGGATTCAAACGCGCCGCCTGCGGCCCGATGGTGCGATCAAGCTACCACGCAGACCAGCAGGCGGCGGGTATCGACGGCTAGGCAAGCCGGAGCGGGTTAGCCCGACGGCGCCCTGCCCAGGCCAGCCCGGCCAAACCCAGCAGAAACAAGGCAATCATCGACGGTTCGGGCACCGCGTTTGGCTGTGCAGTCACCTTCTTGTCCGATGGCGGCGTCAGCGGACCGAACGGTTCGCCGGCCAGGGGCGGCGTCAGCGTATCGGGATTGGAGGCGGGCAACGTGTCCTGGGGCATGACGTTCGTCGGCGGCGGTAATATCAAGACCGGGCCATTATTCGTTTGTGGTGGTGTGTTTTCGTCAGGCTTCGCCGGGGCGCCCGCCTCGCCGGGCGGCTGGGCCGGTGCGTCGTTGCCCGCGGGCGCGTGAGGGCCTCCGGCGACGGGCGGGATGGACGGACCACCGGGCGGTGTGCCGCCGCTCGGCAAACCGTTCGGTGACGAGCCGCCGCCGGGTGCAAAGCCGCCACCAGACGGTCCGGCGAGCGACGGCGAATTCGATGTCGGGCCGGTGGGCGAGTGAGCGCCGCCGGGCAGGCTGCCTTCACTGGGCGCGGCGCCTCCGCCGGGTGTGGACGTGCCCGGCGAAGCATGGGGCGGCATGCCCCCAAGTGTGCTGCGCCGGCCCGAGCCGTCGCCGGCCAGACCGGCGAACAGCGGGCCGGACGGATCGAACGTACCCGCACTGCCACCGCCCGCAAGTTCGTCTTCGGTCATTACAAGGGATACGGTTTTTCCGTCACGCTCGATGGTGAGGTGCTGTGGGTTGCCCGCCTTCGCGGAAATGGACTGCGCGGGGGTGGACGGTGCGACAGGCGCGGCGCGATTCAGATGGAATGCGAGGCCGCCGATCAGGGCGGCGGCGACCGTGCCCACCATGATGCCGGCGGGGGTGAGTGCCGTGGTGAGCAGCAGGCCGAGCAGCCCGATACGACGGGTTCGTGCGCGCGAAGCTGAGGATTTGCGTGGCATGGCAGAGGTCCGGATGCAGTTGATGTGACAACGCCGCAATTCCCGTTCCAGCCGTCAGGACGGACGCAGGCCGCATCGCGCCGTGCATGGCGTCGATTTCGCAGCGACCGCTGCGTCCAATGATCGACGCCATCGTCGACGCTTCAACGCCCGTTTATTTCAGAAGCCGTCTGCGGGTGAGGGCGAGCGCGATGACGTAGCCGACGAAGCCATACGCGCACAGCGCGGCGCCATGCAGGACGATATCGTCGGGCGTTTGGCCCAGCACCAGCGGGCGCGCCAGATTGACCGCGTGAGTGAGCGGCAGCCAGGCCGACACGTTTTGCAGCAGCGGCGGCAACTGCGACACCGGAAAAAACACGCCGCACAGCAGCACCATCGGCGTGATCACCAGCGTGAAGTAATAGAGGAAAAAGTCGTAGCTGGGCGACACTGCGTTCATCACCAGCCCCATGCCGCCGAAGCAGAAACCGACCAGCGCCACCACCGGGATGATCCACAGCGTCATCCAGAAGTGACCGTAGAGCCCCAGCCCCCAGATCACCGCCAGGATCGCCAGTCCCGAGAGCAGGCTCTTCGACACCGCCCAGGTCAGCTCGCCCAGCATCACGTCGTCGAGCGTGAGCGGCGCGTTGAGAATGGCGTCCCAGGTGCGCTGCACGTGCATGCGCGAAAAGCTCGAATACAGCACTTCGAAGGTGGCGGCGTTCATCGTGCTGTAGGCCACCGTGCCGGCGGCGAGGAAGGTGAGGTAGGGCATGCCGGCAACGTCGGGCAGCAGGCTGCCGAGGCCATAACCCAGCCCCAGCATGTACAGCATCGGGTCGGCCAGGTTGCCGAGGATGGACGGAATGGCGAGCTTCTTCCACACCAGGTAGTTGCGCTGCCACACCGGGACGAAGCGCCACGACAGGCGGAGGAAACGAAAAAAATGGCTCATGCGCTCAATCCCTTAAATCGCGCCCGGTGAGCTTGAGAAACACGTCCTCAAGGCTGGACGGCCGGTGCAGATAGCGCAGCGCGGGTGCCTGCTTCAGCGCGTCGATCGCGCGCGCGGCGTTGTCGGTGTAGCAGAACAGGGTTTCGCCGACGGTTTCGAAGCGCTGACAAACGCCGCCCGCGTGATCGCGCGTCCAGGCTTCCAACCCTTCGCCGTAGATTTCGACCACCGCGGGTTCGATGTGCGATTCGATCAGCGCCCGCGGGGCGCCTTCGGTCATCACGCGGCCGTGATCGAGGATGACGAGGCGGTCGGCAAGTCGCTCGGCCTCGTCCATGAAATGCGTGGTCAGCACGATGGTCTTGCCCGCGTTGATCAGCCGCCGCAGGCCCTGCCAGATCAGGTGGCGCGCCTGCGGGTCGAGCCCGGTAGTGGGCTCGTCGAGGAACAGGATGTCGGGGTCGTGCACCAGCGCGCGCGCCAGCGTCAGGCGCCGCTTCATGCCGCCCGACAACTGGGCGATCTTCGCGTCGGCCTTGCTGGCCAGCCCGGCGAACTCCAGCAGTTCTGGCACGCGCGCGGCAATCGCGGCCTTCTCCATGCCGAAATAGCGGCCGTAGGCGAACAGGTTTTCACGCACCGAAAAGTCCGGATCGAGATTGTCCATCTGCGGCACCACGCCGACCTTCATGCGCGCCTCGCGGGCGTGCTGAGGCACCGCGAGGCCGGCGAGTTCGATGCTGCCGCTGTCGGGTTCGATCAAGCCCAGCAGCAGGCGCAGCGTGGTGGTCTTGCCGGCGCCGTTGGGGCCCAGCAGGCCGAAGCATTCGCCGCGCCGGACGGTCAGATCAAGACCGTGCACCACGTCGGTGTCGCCGTACCGCTTGGTGAGGCCGCGCACCTTCAGCACGGGCAGGCCTCCATGAAGGCCTGTTTCAGCTCCTTCAGCTTGCCGTGAAAGAAATGCCCGGCCCCCGGAATGGTTTTCACGGCAAGCTGTTGCTGCTCCGCCCACAGTCGCATGGCGGCGGGCGGAATCAGTTCGTCGGCGTCGCCGAAGATCACCACGGTGTCCGCAGGCACCGGGTCAAATTCGTATAGGGTGACCGCCGGCGCGACCAGGATCAGCCGGCGCGCGTCGAGTTGCTGGCGCAACCGGTGCTGGACGAAGGCGCCGAACGAGAACCCGGCCAGGGCCCAGGGCAGGCCAGGGTAGCTGGATTCGACGAAGCGGGCGATCGCGAGCAGATCGTCGGTTTCGCCCACCCCGGCGTCGAATTCGCCGTCGCTCATGCCGACACCGCGGAAATTCGGCCGCACGCTCACCCAGCCGGCCTCGTTGGCGGCGCGGGCTAGGGTCGTCACCACCTTGTTGTCCAGGCTGCCGCCATGCAGCGGGTGCGGGTGGGCGACCAGCAACAGGCCGCGGCGTTCGGTCTCGGGGTCGTCGATCACGGTTTCCAGCTTGCCTGCCGGCACCGGAATGCGCAGCTTGTAACGTTTCATTTTGGCCGCTTCGCTCGGCCGCTTCACTTCAGTTGCAAGCGTTCGACGATACGCCCCTCTTTGAGGTGGACCTCGAAGATTTCATCGATGTCGGATTCGTCCACATAGGTGTACCAGACGCCTTCCGGATACACGACCAGCAGGGGGCCTTCGGTACAGCGGTCGAGGCAGCCGGCGCTGTTGATGCGGCATTTGCCCTCGCCATTGAGGTTGGCCTGCTTGACCTTTTTCTTCAGGTAGTCGCGCATGGGCTGGCCGCCTGACGCGCCGCAGCATTTGGCGCCGTCGTCGCGCAGGTTGGTGCAAAAAAAGACGTGGTGCTTGTAATACAGGTCAGTCATTCGAAAAGTCCGTAGATTTGAGGGCGTTGCCGTGCGATTTTTCGACCGGGTATTTTCGCGCATTGAGCGCCAGCTTGTCGGCGGCGGCTTCGAGCAGGTCGATGTCCAGCAGGTCGGCCAGCCGGGTCAGGTAAATCAGCACGTCGGCGATTTCCTGGCGCACCGCTTCGTGCTGGTCGGCGCTCAGGTGTTGGCTCTGTTCCGCCGTCAGCCACTGGAAGGGTTCCAGCAGTTCCGCGGCTTCCACACTCAAGGCCATGACCAGGTTCTTGGGGGTGTGGTAGCGTTCCCATGCGCGTGCCTGGGCGAATTCGCGGATGCGCAGACGCAGGGTATCGAGGCTGTCGATCTCAGCAGGGCTCATAGGCGGCATGATACCGCGGCAGACGATGGGCTTGCGACACCTGTGTCGGGTTGCCAACGTTCCGGCCAGTGCGCGGAGGGTGCAAGCCATTGCTTAATCAGGGCCGCCGGGGCGTCTATGATTTGGCCTGCGGCTTGCTTGCAGTCTTTTACGTTGAAACCGGTTTTTTAATTCGCTCTGGCATAATGCCAGCGGATTAACTGCATATAAGGGAGGGTGGACATGTTTACGATCAAGAAGCAACTCGCACGCGCCGGCGTGATGCTGGCCGTCGCTGCCATGGCAGGCTGCTCCGGCACGCCGACCTATCCACCTGCACCCGAGCGCACCGGGCAGTTCGACTGGAATTATCTGGTCGGTCCGGGCGATTCGGTCAATGTGTTCGTCTGGCGCAATCCCGAGGTGTCCGGCAGCTTCCCGGTGCGCCCCGACGGCAAGATGACCATGAACCTGATCGAGGACCTCCAGGCTTCCGGCAAGACCCCCACCCAGCTGGCGCGCGATATTGAAAAGGCGCTGGCCAAATACATCCAGGAACCCATCGTCACCGTCATCGTCGGTGGCGGTACCGGTCCGTTCGACCAGCAGCTCCGCGTGATCGGCGAGGCGGCCAAACCGCAGGCGCTGAACTATCGTGAAAAAATGAGCCTGATCGACCTGATGATTGCGGTCGGCGGTATCACCGATTTTGCCGCGGGCAACAAGGCCTACATTCTGCGTACCGAAAACGGCAAGCAGGAACGCCTCGGCGTGCGCCTGGAAGACCTGCTGAAAGGCGGCGACATTTCAGCCAACGTCGACGTGCGTCCGGGCGATGTGCTGGTGGTGCCTGAAAGCCTGTTCTAAGTATGTCTGCGCCGCCTTGTGCGGCGCTTGTGCCCTGGCCGCAGGCTGTCGGGTGCTTTTTGATGGAACGTCTCTATGGATCAAGTGCTGCAACAAATTCTGGGTTATGCCAAGGCCACCTGGCGGCGTCGCTGGTGGGGCGTGGTGGTGGCCTGGCTGGTGTGCATCGTCGGCTGGACCTGGGTGATGATGATCCCCGACCGTTATCAGGCGTCGGCACGCGTCTATGTGGATACGCAAACCCTGCTGAAGCCGCTGCTGGCGGGGCTGGCGGCCGAGCCCAATGTGCAGCAGCAGATCAAGATGATGACGCGTCAGCTGGTCAGCCGCCCCACGCTGGAAAAGGTGGCGCGCATGACCGACCTGGACGTGAAGGCGAAAACGCCGGAGCAGACCGAGGCGATGCTGAGCGGCCTGGCGAGCAAGATATCGATCGCCGACGCCGGCCGCGAAAATCTCTACACCATCAGTTACCAGGATGCCAATGGCGAGCTGGCGAAGAAAGTGGTGCAGTCGCTGTTGACCATTTTTGTGGAAACCAGCCTCGGCAAGACCCGTCAGGATATTTCCAGTTCGCAGCGCTTCATCGAGGAGCAGCTGCAGCAATATCAGCAGAAGCTCACCGATGCCGAAAACGCGCTCAAGGAATTCAAGCAGACGCACATCGGCATGATGCCGGGGCAGGGCGGCGGCTACTACGCCAAGCTGGCCGAAACCTCGGCGCAACTGCGCCAGGCGCAGCTGGACCAGCAGGAGGCCGTCAACCGCCGCAATCAGCTCAAGCGCCAGCTGGCAGACGAAGAACCCGAGCTCAGCGCAGCGGCAGCCGCCGTGTCGACCCACAGCGAGATCGATGGCCGCATCCAGGCACTGGAAAAGCAGATGGATCAGCTGCGTCTGAAATACACCGATCTGCACCCCGATATCCAGTCGACCAAGCGCCTGATCGAGAAGCTGGAAGCGCAGAAGAAAATTGACCTGTCGCAGCGCAAGGCCGACCCTGCTGGCGCCCGGATCCAGAACCCGGTGTATCAGCAACTGACCATTGCCATCGCCGAAGCGGACGCCACCGTGGCTTCGCTGCAGGCGCGGGTAGCGGAATATCAGCGCCGCTACAGCGAGCTGCGCAACGCGTCCAACATGATTCCGCAGGTCGAGCAGGATTACACCCAGCTGATGCGCGACTACGATGTCTATCGCCAGAACTACGACGCCCTGCTAAAACGCCGCGAGTCGGTCACGATGTCGGGCGAGGTCGAGAGCAAGACCGATACCGTCGACTTTCGCGTGATCGATCCGCCCTTCGTGCCGAGCCAGCCGGCGTGGCCGAACCGTCCGCTGTTGCTGTCGATGGTGACCCTGGGCGGCCTCGCTGCGGGCGTGGCGGTGGCCTTCCTGCTGAGCCAGCTGCGCCGCACCGTGACCGACCGCCGCACCTTGCGTGAGCTGACCGGGCTGCCGCTGCTGGGCGCGGTGGCTCGGGTGGAAACCGATGAGTCCCGCCGCCGCAAGCGCAAGGGTCTGCTGACCTATCTGGCCGCGTTGGGCAGCCTGATTGCCGCCTATGGCGCCGTGATGATCCTGCAACTGGTTGTGTCGCGCGCAGGCTAGGAGAAACCATGAGCATTATTGAAAAAGCAGCCGGCAAGATTGGCGCGGGCGCACCCCGCCCGGCGCCCCAAGGCGGCAACGGCGATTCCGGCCACGACGCCAGCCTGATCGAAAATGCGCTCAAAAGGCAGCGCAGCGGTCATGCCGAGCCCTTTGTCGCCACCCCGGTCGAGCCGATGTTCAGCTCGCAGGATGCCGACGATGTGCTGGAAGGCAACAGTCAGGTGCAGTCGATCAATCTGGCGCGCCTGCACCGCATGGGCGTGGTGTCGCCGGATGCCGAAAAAAGCCAGGTTGCCGAAGAGTTCCGCATCATCAAGCGTCCGCTCATCGCCAATGCCTTTGGCCAGGGCACCGCGCGGGTCAAGAACGGCAACCTCATCATGATCACCAGTTCGCTGCCGGGTGAAGGCAAGAGCTTTTGCGCCATCAACCTCGCCATTTCGATGGCGATGGAAATGGACCGCACCGTGCTGCTGATCGACGCCGACGTCGCCAAACCGCGCATCCCCGAGTATCTCGGCATCCATGCCGACAAGGGCTTGCTTGACGTGCTGCAGGACAAGGACCTGAAGCTGTCCGACGTGCTGATCCGCACCGACATCGCCAAGCTGACGGTGCTGCCCGCCGGCCGCACCTACAAGCGCGCGACCGAGCTTCTCGCCAGTGCTGCCATGACCCGCCTGGTCGAGGACATCGGGAATCGCTACCCGGACCGCATCATCCTGTTCGACTCGCCGCCGCTGCTGGCAACCAGCGAATCAAGCGTGCTGGCCACCCACATGGGGCAGATCGTCATGGTGGTGGAGGCCGAAAAAACCTCGCAGGAGGCGGTGCGTGAGGCCTTGAGCCACATCCAGTCATGCGAAGTGGTGGGTATGTTGCTGAACAAAACCACGCCGACCCCGGGCGCAGATTACTACTATGGCTACTATGGCAGTTACGGCAAATAAGCCCGGCCCCCGCTGCGCAAAAGCGGGGCCGCACAGCCAGGTCATCCTGGCAGGCGCTTTATCTGTATTCATGGTGATGGCATTTGCAATGCCTGCACACGCCCGCGACTGGCTTTTTGAACCCAGAGTTGGTGCGTCGGCCACCTACACCGACAACGTCAATCAAAGCGCAACCAACCCGGAAGATGCGCTAATCCTCAGCGTGACGCCGGGCTTCACCCTGCGTTCCCAGGGGTCGCGTCGGGTGCGGGCCAGCGTGAGCTATGGCTTGACCGGGGTGGCGCGCTTCAGCGACGACAACAGCACCGATCTCAATCACCACCTGAGCGCCGCCGGCACAGCCGAACTGATCGAGGATTTCCTGTTCATCGACGGCAACGCCAGCGTTTCGCAGGAACTGATTTCGCTGCTGGGTTCGCCCGCCGATGCCGAAATCAACGACAGCAACCGCGCCACCGTCGGCACCTATTCGATCAGCCCCTACATCAAGAAACGCCTCGGCACCTTTGCCAATGCGCAGGCGCGCTACACCACCGGCGGTGCGATTTTCGAGAATGACGTTGCCTCCGATTCCAGCGTGCATTCGTTTACGGCGGGGCTGACCAGCGGCACCCAATTCAACGATCTCAGCTGGGGGCTGAATTATTCCATCCGCAAGGCGAATAACCGCGATGTCGCCGATACCACCTTCGAGCGCGCCAGCGCCACCGTCGGTTATGCGCTGACCCGCAAATTCCGCGTGTTCGGCACCGTCGGGGAGGAATGGAACGATTACCCGAGCGTCACCGACATCGACGGCACTTTCTGGCGCGCGGGTTTCGGCTGGTCGCCCTCGCGCCGTACCAGCATCGAAGCCTCGATGGGCGAGCGATTCTTCGGCCGCACCTACAGCTTTTCCGGCAGCCATCGCACCCGGTTGTCACGATGGACGGTGCGCTATTCGGAAGACGTCAGCGATATCACGCAACAGTTTCTGGAAGCAAGCAGCCGTATTTTCTGGGTATGCAATGGGACTTCTCTGTTTGAAACTCCGGACATCAACCCGCCTCCGGGCCAGTCAAGTTGCGTGGGGCCGATTACCGCTGGCCAACTGGCGCTCTTTTTCAGCAATGCCGGGATTTCGACCTCGGATTTGATTGCGGCAGGCTTGCTCAATATTGCAAGCGCCAATGGCATTTACGTCATCAAGAGCCTGAGTGCGGGCGTGTCGTGGTCGTTGAGCAAGCTCAATTTCGGCTTGTCGGTGTTCGATACCAGGCGTATTTACCAAATATTGGCTAATACGGAAGACCAAACGCAGGGTATTACGGGATCGGTCGGCTACCGCCTGGCGCCCAAGACCAGCCTCAACGGCAGCCTGGGGCTGGCGCGGAATGAGGTGCCCGCCATCCTTTCCGGTGGCACGGATCGGGAAGACAAGCTTTACACCCTCACACTGGGTATGAACCATCAATTCGCCTCCAAGTTAAGCGGCGCGTTGATTTTCCGCCATACCCAACGGGATTCAAACGTTGCGGATGCCGACTACGAGGAAAACAGACTCACGGCCTCGGTCAACATGCGCTTCTGACCAGTCTTCCGGAATGGCACAGCCGTTGCTTCGCATTCTGCACGCACACGGTCTGTGCCCCACTCAGACAACGGATCGTTCATGTACGAAGATTATTACCGCTTCAGCGCCAAACCGTTTCAGCTCAACCCCGACCCGCGTTTTTTCTACGGCTCCAAGGGGCACAAGCGGGCGATGGCGTATCTCGATTATGGCTTGTCACTCGGTGAGGGCTTCATCGTCATCACCGGCGAAGTCGGCGCGGGCAAGACCACGCTGGTGCGCAATCTGTTTCGCCAGCTCGAGGCCCACAATCTGATCGCCGCGCAGCTGGTGTCGACCCAGCTGGATGCCGAAGACACCTTGCGCAGCGTCGCGGCCTCGTTCGGGCTGGAGCACGAAGGCCTCACCAAATCCGCGCTGCTGAAGAACCTGGAAGACTTTCTGATCGCGGCCACCCGCCAGGGCAAGCGTGCGCTGCTGGTGGTCGACGAGGCGCAGAACCTGACGCCGCGTGCGGTCGAGGAACTGCGGATGCTGTCCAACTACCAGAACAACGAACGTTCACTGATCCAGACCTTTCTGCTGGGCCAGCCGGAGTTTCGCGGCATCCTGCAAAGCCCCGACATGCAGCAATTGCGCCAGCGCGTGGTGGCCTCGTATCACCTGGGGCCGATCGATGCGGACGAGACCCGCGGCTACATCGAACACCGCCTGCGCACCGTCGGCTGGCAGGGTAACCCCACCTTCGATGCGGAAGCCTTTGCCGCGCTGCACCGCTTTACCGGCGGTATCCCGCGCCGCATCAACACCACCTGCGACCGCCTGCTGCTGTTCGGCTTTCTTGAGGAAAAAAGCCATTTCGGCGAAGCCGAGGTCAACGAAGTCATCGCCGACCTGAAGAACGAGGTCGCGCATCAGGATTTCCATGGTGCCACCGGCGTCAACAACCACGGGCCTGCGGGCGGCATGGTCCACCATGAAGATACTGCGCTGCTGACCCAGCGGGTCGAGCAGATGGAACGCTCGGTCAACCGCATCCTGCCCATCGTGCGCAAGATTCTTTATACCGTGAGCGAGCGTACCGCGGCGGCGGATAATGGTGCGCCGCCAGACAGCCACGACAGCACGCACTAAACCATGACCCAGGTTTTATGCGTCGCGGGCGCGCGCCCCAATTTCATGAAAATCGCGCCGGTGATGGCGGCGCTGGCCGAGACCGGAATCGCCGCACAGCTGCTGCACACCGGCCAGCATTACGACGCCGCGATGAGCGACAGCTTCTTTGCCGATCTCGGTATTCCACATCCCGACCATCACCTGGAAGTTGGCTCCGGCAGCCATGCAGTGCAGACCGCCGAAGTGATGAAGCGCTTCGAGCCGGTGCTGGAAAGCGTGCAGCCGCAGGCAGTGCTGGTGGTGGGCGATGTGAATTCCACTCTCGCCTGCGCCCTGGTGGCGGCCAAGCGCGGCGTGCGGGTGATCCACGTCGAAGCGGGCCTGCGCAGTTACGACCGCAGCATGCCGGAAGAAATCAACCGCGTGCTCACCGACCAGATTTCAGATCTGCTGTTCATCACGGAAAAAAGTGCACTGGCCAACCTGCAGCGCGAAGGCATCGACCCCGCGCGCGTCGAGTTCGTCGGCAACGTGATGATCGACACCCTGTATCGCAACCTCGAACACGCGGTGCCGGCGAGCCGCACGCTGGGAACCACGCGGCCACAGTATGCGGTGCTGACGCTGCACCGGCCGTCCAACGTCGACGACCCCGCCACGCTTGCCGCGCTGCTCGATGTGATCGGCGAAATCAACCGCACCCTGCCGGTGGTGATGCCGCTGCATCCGCGCACGCGCGGCAACATCGAGAAGTATGGCTTCACCGCGAGGCTCGACGGCCTGCATATCCTGCCGCCGGTGGGTTATCTGGAAATGCTCGGCCTGATGCGCGATGCCAAACTGGTGCTCACCGATTCCGGCGGCATCCAGGAAGAAACCACCGCGCTCGGCGTGCCCTGCCTCACCCTGCGCGAGAACACCGAACGTCCGATTACGCTCATGGAGGGTACCAATACCCTGGTCGGCCCCGATCCCGATGCGATCCGGGCCGCATTCAACGACGTCATGGCCAACGGCGGCAAGGCCGGGCGCATCCCCGAGTACTGGGATGGCCGCGCGGCGATGCGCATCGCACAGTCGCTGAAAGGCTGGCTGCCGTTGCAGAAGGGGACGCGGGTGGCCTGAATGAAGAACGCCATGTCGATCGACGTCGAGGACTATTTTCAGGTCTCGGCTTTTGCCCCGCATATTCGGCGTGAAGATTGGGACACGCTGCCCTGTCGGGTCGAGCGCAACATCGATGTGATTCTCGGTCTGCTTGACGAGACCGACGCCAAGGCGACTTTCTTCACCCTCGGCTGGATCGCCGAACGCTATCCGCAGGTGGTGCGGCGCATCGTCGAAAACGGCCACGAACTCGCCAGCCACGGCTACGGCCATCAGCGCGCGTCGGACCTCACGCCGGCCGAATTTCGCGACGACATCACCCGCGCCAAGTGTCTCCTCGAAGACCTCGGCGGGGTCGCCGTCCGCGGCTATCGCGCACCGAGCTTTTCCATCAACCAAAAAAACTGGTGGGCAATCAAGGAACTGGAAAACGCCGGCTACGTGTACAGCTCCAGCATTTATCCGGTACGCCACGACCATTACGGCATGCCCGACGCGCCGCGCTTTCCGCACCGGCCTAACGGTGAATCCGGCATCCTCGAACTTCCGCCGACTACCCTGCCGCTGTTCGGCCGCAACCTGCCCGCTGCCGGCGGCGGCTGGTTTCGCCTGCTGCCGTATGAAGTGTCGCGCTGGATGCTGCAGCGCGTCAACGCACAGGATCAGGCGCCGTGCATGTTCTATTTCCACCCCTGGGAGCTCGACGCCGGGCAGCCGCGCCAGCCCGGCCTGTCGGCCAAAACGCGTTTCCGCCATTACGTCAATTTGCAACGTATGCCGGGCAGACTGCGCCAATTGCTGAACGACTTTGAATGGGATCGCGTCGACCGCGTATTCCTTCCTGACCATTGAACATGCAGGCCGAACCCCTCGCTGTGAACGCCGATTCGATGGCTGAAGTCACGATACGCCCGCTGGAAGCGAACGATGCTGCGCGCTGGGATGCCTATGTGAACGCGCATCCGGACGCGACGTTTTTTCATCGCGCCGGCTGGAAGCGCGTGATCGAGGACGCGTTCGGCCATCGCACCTATTTCCTGATGGCCGAGCGCGGTGGCGAACTGGTGGGCGTGTTGCCGTTGGCCGAAATCAACAGCCGCCTGTTCGGCCACAGCCTGGGTTCGCTGCCGTTCTGCGCCTATGGCGGTATTCTGGCCGATCACGACGCCGCCTGGCGTGCGCTCGACGAATCCGCGCAGGCGCTTGCCAGGAAGCTCAAGGTCGGCGCGCTCGAATACCGCAACCAGATCGCGCAGCATGCCCATTGGCCGACCAAGGATCTGTACGTCACCTTCAAGAAAGCCATCGAACCCGAAATCGAAGCCAACATGAACGCCATCCCGCGCAAGCAGCGGGCGATGGTGAGGAAGGGCATCAAGGCCGGGCTCACGGGCGAGATCGACGCCGACACCACGCGCTTCTTCCGGGCGTACTCGGCGAGCGTGCATCGTTTGGGCACGCCGGTTTTTTCGCGCAAGTTTTTTCGCTTGTTGAAAGCCGAATTCGGCGACGACTGCGAAGTGCTGACCATCACGCTAAATGGAAAAGTCATCTCCAGCGTGATGTCATTCTACTTCCGTGACGAAGTGCTGCCGTATTACGGCGGCGGCGTTGACGCCGCGCGCGCAGTGGCGGGCAACGATTTCATGTACTGGGACCTGATGCGGCGTGCCTGCGATCGCGGACTGCGCGTGTTCGACTTTGGCCGCAGCAAGTGCGGTACCGGCTCGTTCGACTTCAAGAAAAACTGGGGCTTTGAGCCGACGCCCTTGTACTACGAATATTTTCTGGTGACGGACACGGACGTCCCCGAGATCAACCCGCTCAACCCAAAATACCGCCTCTTCATCCAGGCCTGGAAAAAAATGCCGCTGGCGCTCGCCAACGTGATTGGTCCGCATATCGTGAAGAATCTGGGATGAATCAAATGCTTTTCACCGCAGAGGCACAGAGGCACAGAGAAAAACCGCTTCCGATCTGCGGGAATAAAGATATGGTCTTCTCTGTACCTCTGTGCCTCTGTGGTTGCTGTTTTCCCCAGGCCTGATCCATGGAAGGCCTGCTGTTTCTTGCACATCGCATCCCGTTCCCGCCCAACAAGGGTGACAAGATCCGCTCGTTCCACTTGCTGCGGCATCTGAGCGCGCGCTATGAAATCCACCTCGGCGCCTTTGTCGACGATCCCGATGACTGGCAGTACCGTGACGCGTTGAAGCCCTTTTGCGCGTCGATCAAGCTGCTGCCGCTGCACCCGCGCCGCGCCAGGCTGGCGAGCCTGACGGGCTTGCTGACCGGCGAGGCGCTGACGCTGCCGTATTACCGCAACCGCGAACTCAGCCGCTGGGCGGATGCGCTGGCCGCCTCCGGGAAGGTGACGCGCGGTCTGGCGTTTTCCTCGGCGATGGCGCAGTTCATGCCGGCCGGTCTTGCGCGCCGCGTGCTCGACATGGTCGATGTCGATTCCGACAAATGGACGCAATACGCGCCAACCCAGCGCTGGCCGCTGTCGTGGGTGTATGCGCGCGAAGGCCGCAAACTGGCCGAATGGGAAGCGCGGGTGGCGCAGGATTTCGACGTCACCCTGCTGGTGTCGAGCGCCGAGGCGGCACTGCTGCAAGCGCGCGCGCCGCACGCGCGCCACAAGATCGGCGCGTTCGAGAACGGCGTCGACGCCGAGTATTTTTCGCCGGCGCGCGACTACCCGAATCCCTATTCGCCCGATGTGCTGGGCGTGGTGTTCACTGGCGCCATGGATTACTGGCCGAACGTCGACGCCGTCAGCTGGTTTGCCGAACGAATTTTCCCGGCCGTCCGCGCGGCGGTGCCGGCTGCACAGTTCACCATCGTCGGCAGCCGTCCCGGCGAGGCGGTTCGGGCGCTGGCGCGTCAGCCCGGCGTGGTCGTCACCGGCAGCGTGCCCGACGTGCGGCCCTGGCTGGCCCACGCCGCCTGCGCGGTGGCCCCCTTGCGCATCGCGCGCGGCGTGCAGAACAAGGTGCTCGAAGCAATGGCGATGGCGCGTCCCGTCGTCGCCAGCACCCAGGCCGCCGAAGGCATCCGCGTCGAAGCAGGGCGCGACTTTATCCTGGCGCAGGGAGAGGCCGAATTCGCGCACGCCGTCGTGGCCCGATTGCAGAACCCCTCTTCCGCCGCACCTGCGCGCGAGTGCATCCTGGCGCATTACGACTGGGCCCACAATCTGTCGGCGATCGATCCCCTGTTTGAAGCGGCGCCTGCCGCAGCCACCGTCCCGGAGACTTGCCCCGCATGAGCGCACTGCCCGATCCCCTTCCCGCCGTCCCCCGCAGCAACTGGCTGCTGCAAGGCGCGCTGACCCTTGGCGTCCTGCTGATCCTGGCCGGCGTGTTCTGGCCGACGCTCTACTCGATGGTCGAGGTGTGGGATCGCTCGGAAACCTTCACCCACGGCTACCTCATTTTTCCCATCAGCGCCTGGCTCATCTGGCGCAAGCGCGAGGTGTTGGCACAGGTTCAGCCGCGCCCCGACCTGCGCGGGCTGATCCTGCTGGCCGCCGCCGGTGCCGGCTGGTTGCTGGCCGACGCGGGCAGCGTCAACGTCGTCGC
>DATMWS010000005.1:0-5472 GCA_035562135.1 Thiobacillus sp.
GGTCGCATCGACCGGGTCCCAATTCACCGTTGCCATCTTCTTGTAGATCACGCCCTTCTCGAACAGGCGGGTAAACAGCCATTGCTCCCAGCGGTAGTAGTCGGGCTTGCAGGTGGCGAGCTCGCGCGACCAGTCGATGGCGAAGCCCAGCGCCTGCAGCTGCGTGCGCATGTGGTCGATGTTGGCGTAGGTCCAGGCGGCGGGTGGCACATTGTTGGCAATCGCGGCGTTTTCCGCCGGCAGGCCGAAGGCGTCCCAGCCCATCGGCTGCATCACGTTGAAGCCGCGCAGGGCATGGTAGCGCGCCAGCACGTCGCCGATGGTGTAGTTGCGCACATGCCCCATGTGCAGCCTGCCCGAGGGGTAGGGGAACATCGACAGGCAATAGTATTTTGGACGATCGGACGCATCGCTGGCGCGGTACGCCTGACTGGCCGTCCACTGCGCCTGCGCGGCACGTTCGATTTCCGAGGGGAGGTATTTTTCTTGCATTGCAACGACCGCACTAAATCCAGGCGGCGATTATACCCGCCCGCCCGGCTGCATCGCCTGAACGCGTGCATCGGGCCGCGCCATCCGACGCCCGTTGCAATGGGCACTTACCATCCCCGGGCGCCCTTCCCGCAGTGGCCGGTTGGTTCACTTTCAACCACCCAAAGTAGAACCCATGAAAACGCTGCTTGCGCTTGCCCTGCTTGCCGCCTCCCTGCCCGCCATGGCCGCCCAGCCCGGAGTACTGCCAGTCAAGCAGATCGGCCTGGAATGAGCGCGCGACATCGCCATGGCCCCGGTCGAGGCCTGCCGCCAGGACGGCTACAACGTTTCTGCCACGGTGCGCGACAGCCAGCCGGGGCTTCGCGCGGAGTGACAAGCCAACCCCCGCGCAGGTAAAATGCCGCGTTTCGCTAAATTTTCACCCATCCTTCAGGGAGTCCCAACATGTCCAAGAAGCATCCCGTCATTGCGGTCACGGGTTCATCCGGCGCCGGCACCACCACCGTCAAGCGCGCGTTCGAGCACATTTTCTTCCGCGAAAAAATCAACGCCGCCGTGATCGAAGGTGACAGCTTCCATGGCCTGTCACGGGTCGAGTTCAAGGCAGCCGTGAAGAAGGCCGAATCCGAAGGCAATTTCTCGTTCAGCCACTTCGGCCCCGCCGCCAACCGCTTCGACAAACTGGCCGAACTGTTTGAAACCTACGGCAAAACCGGCGGCGGCAAAAAGCGCTACTACATCCACAGCGACGACGAAGCCGCAGAGCACAACAATCGCCTCAGCACCAGCCTCAACCCCGGTGAGTTCACCCCGTGGGAAGACGTGCCGGCCGGTTCCGACGTGCTGTTCTATGAAGGCCTGCACGGCCTGGTGAAAACCGACGATGTCGACGTCTCCAAGCATGTCGACCTCGGCATCGGCGTGGTGCCCATCGTCAACCTCGAATGGATCCAGAAGATCCACCGCGACGGCGCCGAGCGCGGCTATTCCGCCGACGTCATCGTCGACACCATCCTGCGCCGCATGCCGGACTACGTGAACTACATCACCCCGCAGTTCTCGCGAACCGACATCAACTTCCAGCGCGTGTCTACCGTCGACACCTCCAACCCCTTCATCTCGCGCGACATCCCCACGCCGGATGAAAGCTTCATCGTCATCCGCTTCCGCGAACCCAAGGGCGTCGACTTCCCCTATCTGCTCAACATGATCTGCAACTCCTTCATGTCGCGCCGCAACACCATCGTGGTCCCCGGCGGCAAGATGGGCTTCGCCATGGAGCTGATCCTGGCGCCGATCATCCAGGACATGATCGCGAACAAGAACAAGTAAGTAGCTATTGCTTGAACGAAAAACGGAGCCCAAGCGGCTCCGTTTTTTTGCCTGCTTTCGACCCGTTGCGGTCAGTCGGACCGGCCGAGCCTAACGTCATGTTCTCGGCCTCACCGGACATTCCTGAATAACATATTGGAAATGCCCTTGTCCCCGGCGGATGAATTAGGTCAATCCGAAATGCTCACGCAAACGATGGACGTCCCGCCATCGTGTTTCTCGCGCTGCTTTGTACTCCTGCGGAGGCAAAGGTGTAGAGCGCCCTTTCTTGAGCCAAGGCTTTTCGTTCAGGTATCGGGCGTGGCATTCCTCAGCATATTCCTGAGCGTTTTCGTGGTGCCAATTAAGCACCAATCGAACGGACTCAGAATTTTCACCCGAAGGATGTGGGACGCATATTGGCTCTCCGGCCACCTCTAGGAGATTACGCTTTAGCAACCCCTCTTTACGCAACTTAACCAATGCTTTGGTTACGGTTTTGCCAAGCGGCAGAACAACGGATTCCCTCGGCAAGTTGTTTAGCGTCTCAGCGGCCCTTTCAAGCATTTCGCGAAATGCTTCGGATTTTCGCGTACTGGGTACAGCATTAAAGTTTTTGGAACCTTGAAATGTTGGGTACTGCAGCATGGAGCAGAACTGTCCCTTTGTGTAGCCAGCCTCTGTCCACAGATTGCCGGTCGTGTCTTCACCAATAAGCGCGTTGATACCTAGGGTGTCCAGCATATCGACTAGATCATTTCGCATGTCTCCGCCAAAACTGGCATGGATTTTTGCCGCGACAAGGCACTTCTCGTCAGAATCTCCCCGGCGCAAGGCGGCTTGGGCGGCCTGTAGCGCCTTCACGGCTTGCGTGTGCCCCGGCGTTATACCGATAAGTGCGACTTTCGGTGCTGCATTTTGATGCTCGAAGGGCGCGTAATAAATCGATTGTGCCCCGGATTGGCCGCGCCACAGCTGAAGGTCGAATGGCAACGCAACACCCTCGCTGAAAGTGTGGGTGGTAATTTGCCCCTTGAATTTTGCGAAGTCGTAGCCCAAATCACTCTCCCTCAGCGAGGTAGGCACTTACGGCGTCCGAAGCGATTGAGTGCATAGCCGCTGTGAGTTTCTCTCTGTTATCCGGATCGTCAAACAGGCTAAAAGGTATTAAACCGCAGGTTTCTTGGTAAATATCAAGAACGCGTTGTTCTTCGCGAGAAGGCAAGAGATAGCAGATGGCTTCCGTCAGCAGCGCAAGGTCCAAACGTAGTTTCTGGCCGTCCTTCTCTTGCAGTCGGGTAAACACCAATTGAGCCATCTCTTCTTGGCTCATGTGAGTAGCGATGGCAAATGGACGAATTTGTTCAAGGGAAATTTTTGACTCGCCATTATCGGTGGACCACCCTGACAAGGCAGGCGATGTCACCCCAAGCACGTCAGCAACTTGTTTCCGGACGATTCCGGATTCGTTTTCTGCGCGAGTGAGGTAAGCCTTAACTTGCTTCCAAGAAGCGTCAAAATGCATAGTCCCGCTAGTAGTAGTCATACGTGTCAACTCCAGTAAAAGTGTTAAGTCAAACGGCCTTTTCTACTGGGATTATAGGAAGCTGACTGCTAAGGTTTCATTCCTATTTTTTCAGTCATGGCTGACTTCTCTATGGCATCTCACTTGGAAACTTTTAGAGGCAGGGGTTTCAGTGATTGTGTAACGAGCGCAAAGCGTGGATGACCGCAATGACCGATCAAGGGACGGTCGGGCTCTGCAGCCTGAACTTCCGCTCTTGGCCGGTTCCGGCCAGTCAAACCACCGCAAACCCCACCAACGCAATCTCGTCGCCGTCCTTGATTGGCGCGGACTTGTCGGCGAACTGCTTGTTCACCGTGACATTGAGCTTGGGGTTGCCGAGCAGCATTTTTTTCCACATCTCGCCGCGCTTGGCCAGCACGAACAACAGGCGCTCGACGTCGGTAATGTCGGGCGGCAGGGCGATTTCGTCGGAGGCCATGCCGAGGGTATCCACGAGGTCGCCAAAAAACAAAATTTTCACCATCTGTACCCCTTTATAATCTGCGATTGATCGCCCGATTTTACCCCCGTATGTCTGCCTCCCTGCTGGAAAACCTCAACCCCGAACAGCGCGCCGCGGTGACGCTTCCGCATGAGTCTGCGCTGATTCTGGCGGGTGCCGGCTCGGGCAAGACGCGGGTGCTGACCACGCGCATGGTGTGGCTGATCCAGACCGGGCAGGTGTCGCCGCGTGGGGTGCTGGCGGTGACCTTCACCAACAAGGCGGCGAAGGAGATGATGACGCGCATCTCGGCGATGCTGCCGATCAACACGCGCGGCATGTGGGTCGGCACTTTCCATGGCCTCGCCAACCGCCTGCTGCGCACGCATTACCGCGAGGCGGGGCTGCCGCAGTCGTTCCAGATTCTGGATTCGCAGGACCAGCTGTCGGCGATCAAGCGGCTGATGAAGGCGATGAACGTCGACACCGAGAAATACGAACCGAAGAAGGTGCAGCGGTTCATCAACAGCAACAAGGAGGCCGGGCGGCGCGCGCGCGATGCCGAGGCCTACGACGACTATTCGATGCGGCTGGCCGAGTTGTACGAGGCCTACGATGCGCAATGCCAGCGCGAGGGGGTGGCGGATTTTCCCGAGCTGCTGCTGCGTTCCTACGAACTGCTGTATCGCAACGAGCCGCTGCGCGAACATTACCAGGACCGCTTCAAGCACATCCTGGTCGACGAATTCCAGGACACCAACACGCTGCAGTACCGCTGGCTGAAGCTGTTTGCCGGTCCGCACACGGCGCTGTTTGCGGTGGGCGACGACGACCAGTCGATCTACGCTTTCCGCGGCGCCAACACCGCCAACATGGCCGAGTTCGAGCGCGAGTTCGCCCATGGCAACGTGATCAAGCTGGAACAGAACTACCGCAGCCACGGCCACATCCTCACTGCCGCCAACACGCTGATCTCGCAGAATGCGCACCGCCTCGGCAAGAACCTGTGGACCGCGGAAGGCGTCGGCGAGCCGATCCGCGTGTTTGAAGCCTATTCCGATCAGGAGGAGGCGCGCTTCGTGGTCGACGAGGTGCGCGCGCTCAACCGCGAAGGGGTGAACCTGTCCGACATGGCGCTCTTGTACCGCTCCAACGCGCAGTCGCGGGTGCTGGAACATGCGCTGTTTTCCGCCAGCGTGCCGTATCGCGTGTACGGCGGGCTGCGCTTTTTCGAGCGCCAGGAAATCAAGCATGCCCTCGCCTATCTGCGCCTGCTGACCAACCCGGAAGACGACGGCGCCTTTTTGCGGGTGGTGAACTTTCCCACCCGCGGCATCGGTGCGCGCACCCTGGAACAGTTGGCAGAAAACGCCGCGCGCTCCGGCGCCAGCCTGTGGCAGGCGGCCTGCACCAGCAGCGGCAAAATAGCCGGCTTCGCCAAGCTGATCGAGGACATCAAGCAGGTCACGCGCGATCTGCCATTGCCTGAAGCGATCGACAATGTGATCGAAGCCAGCGGACTGGCGGACTATTACCGTGCCGACAAGGACGGTACCGAGCGGCTGGAAAACCTCAACGAACTGGTTAACGCCGCTGCGTTGTTTGGCGAAGAAGCGGAAGAGAAAACCCTGGACTCCTTCCTCGCCCACGCTGCGCT
>DATMWS010000006.1:0-6235 GCA_035562135.1 Thiobacillus sp.
CTCCACGGCTGTGCGCGGCAGGCTGGCCCAGCGCAGCGCCAGGGGAACCGGGTTCATGATCAGAATCACGCGCCCATCACCGCGAACGGTGGCACCCACCACACCCGTAATACGCGCCATCTGCGGGCCAATGTTCTTGACCACGATTTCTCGCGTACCCTCGATCATATCGACCAGCACCGCGGCCTGGCTGGCGCCACTGGCGAGCAGCACTACCGGGTTGTAACGCAGGACCTCGTGCACCGCCTCGGTGTCACCCAGCAAATGCGGCAGATACGAGAACGGATACCGTGCGCCCCGCCACGTCACTTCGCCGCTGGACATGGCCTGTTCCAGCTCGGCAGGCTTGAGCTCCAGCACCTGCTGCACCAGGGGGGTCGGCAGGGCGTAATCATGTTTGGCCGCCTGAATCATCACGGCCTGGGTCATCGCCAGGGTGAGCGGCAGATAGATGTTGAAACTGGTTCCGGCTCCCGGGGTGGACGCGATGTCGATACGGCCGCCCAGTGCGGCGATCTCGCTCTTCACCACATCCATCCCCACACCACGCCCCGCGACCTGGCTGACGGTTTCGGCAGTGGAGAAGCCGGCAGTAAAAATAAGCTGCGCCAGCAGGGATTCGGTGGGCTCGACGCCCGGCAGCAGCAGGCCGCTGGATTCGGCCTTTTCGCGGATACGCGCGTAGTTGAGGCCGGCGCCGTCGTCCTTCACGGTCAGCATCATTTCGTTGCCGGACTGGCGCGCGGACAGCACGATTTCACCGAACTCGGCCTTGCCTGCGGCGCGGCGCGCCTCGGGCGACTCAATGCCGTGCGCCAGCGCATTGCGCAACAGGTGTTCGAGCGGCGCGGTGACTTTTTCCAGTACCGAGCGGTCGATTTCCAGCTCGCCGCCCTGAATGTCGAGCTGGGCGCGTTTGTCCACATCGCGCGCAGTCTGGCGCACAGTGCGATACAGCCGCTCGGCCACCGAATACAGCGGCACCATGCGTACCCGCAGCAGACTCTGTTGCAGTTCGCGGTTGAGGCGCATCTGCTGGATCAGCGCGGCGTCCGCTTCGCCCAGACGTGCCAGCAGAATGTGCTGCACGGTGGAAATGTCGTTCACGCTTTCGGCCAGGAAGCGGGTGACTTCCTGGAAACGGGTGAAACGATCGAACTCCAGCGGATCAAACTGTTCCACCGCACCCTGCGTATGGAAGGTCGCCTGCATCTGCGATTCGGCCTGGATCTCTACTTCGCGGATGTGGCCGCGCAGGCGCACCAGGGCTTCGGACAATTCGTTGACGTGACGCTTGAAGGCAAACACTTCGCTTTCGATCCGCGAACGCGCAATCGCCACTTCGCCCGCCTGGTTGACCATGCGGTCGACCCAGTCGGCACGCACCCGCAGGGTCAGGGCGTTGCTGTCGCGCGTGGCCGGCTGCGCAGGCGCGAGCGGATCGGCCATCGTGGCGGTCACCGCGGATGCAGCCTCGGCATGACCCAGCACCGGTTCGACCGGCGCATCCAGCGGCGCGGACGCCTCTTCGACGACCGGCGCAAGGTCGCCCTGCTTCAGGCGCTCCACCACGTCGGCCAGACGGTCGAGCTGCGCTTCCAGCGTGTCGAACACGTCGCCGCTTGCGGCCAGATGACCCTCGATCACTGCGATCACGCGCGATTCCATCACGTGCGTCAGTTCGCCCAGGCGCATCGCACCGACCATGCGCGCGCTGCCCTTGATGGTGTGCAGATTGCGGCGCAGTGTGTCGCGTGCGACCGCCTCGCCCGGCGAAGCTTTCCAGGCGCGTAGTTGCGCACTGGTATCCGGCACCAGGGTATCGGTTTCTTCAAGGAAAATCGGCAGCAACTGCTGGTCGATTTCATCGGAAACTTCACGCCGTTCGAATACCGGCGTCGGCGCAGCCGGTTTGAAGTCTGACACCAGCGCGCTGACGTCCAGCGGGCCGTGGGCAAGGTTGGCGTGGCTGGTTTCGGCCGGTTCGCTGCCGCTGGCGGCGTCGACGGGTAGTTCTTCAACGAAAGGCCTATCTGTCGTTTCGTCAGCCTGCGCGACAATTTCATCCGCCAGCGTGAAGACGGGTTCGGCTGACGGCATGGCCTGCTCGTCTTCCAGTTCGCCCAGGGCCGCGATCAGATCGTTTGCCGCCTCGGGCAGGTGTCCGCTTTCGATGGTCGCGATCATGTCATGCAGACGCGCGACCGTATCCTGAACCAGCGGCAGATGCGCGGGTGGCAGCGACACCCGCACAAAGCGGTTCCAGTACTGCTCAAGCGCTTGCGACAGCTCGCACAGGACAGCGACGCCCGCGGTGCCCGCGATGCCGCCCAGGGTATGCACGGCGCGGCGCGCGTGTTCGCTGACCGGGGTGTTGGCGACGTCGGCGTGACGTTCGACTTCTTCCTGCAGCACGGCCAGGCGCTGATGCGCTTCGGCCATGAAAATCTCGTACAAGCCGGTGGAAAGGCAGACCGAACCGATGCATATCTCGTCAGGCACATACGATTCCACATGGGCTTCAGCCCATAGTGGATCGGAGTCCCCTTGGGGGGCATTCGATTCTGCATGCGCTTCAGCGCCTAGCAGATCGGCGTCCTCCAGGACAACCGGTTCAGCGGCGTCGGCGACGGCAGGTTCCACGCGCGCTGCTGCGTATTCGATGATGGCACTCACATCCAGCGAGGGCGCCTCGGCCGTCGTGGCTACCGCTTCAGGCTGCGTATCGTCTGCCTGAGCCAGCACCGTTTCGACGGCCTCAGCCGCGGCCATCTCGACTGTGGCTAGGGCGATGCCCGCTTCGTCATCCGCAAGCACATTCTGTTCAGACACGGCAATTGCTTCGTCATGCTCGGCGACGAGTTCAGTCTCGGTAACGGGCTGCGGCTGCCATTCGGTTTCCGCTTCGGCTGCAGCTTCGGTATCCCCAGCCATTTCGGGAAACACCGTCTCGATTGTGACCGGAGACGGCGCGACATCCAGCGGTTGTCCCTGTGCCATGCGGTCAACCGCGGCCAGCAAAGCGGAAAGCGGCAGCACCACGGGTTGATTCGCCAGCAGTGCGTTTACCCAGTCCTGGAACACCCCGCGGGCGCGTCCGATCAGGCGCAACAGTTCGCTGCTGGCCACTTTCTTCTCGGCCAGCCAGCCGTTCATCAACTGTTCGAGACGCCACGCGGTTTCGCCCAGATCGTTCAAGCCAACCATGCGGCCGCTGCCCTTCAGCGTGTGGAAGCCACGACGGATGACCGTCATGGAAGCCTGATCGTCAGGATTGCTCTGGCAGGCACTGCAGGCCTCGCCCATGGTCGCCAGCACTTCGTTGGCTTCTTCCAGGAAGATTTCCAGCAGTTCCGGCTCGACCCCTTCGGGGATCGCAGCCAGGAGGGTGTCCTCGGCAGGCGCATTGTCGCTGGCCGCAGGCGCCGCCGTTTCCGCTGCGAGCGTCGCTGCCGGTTCGGTAAACGCCGCTTCAGCCGCGGGTATCGGCTGCACCATTTCGACGACCGCGCCGAATGCAGGCGCGTTGGCTTCTGCAAGAATGGCTTCAGTCGGTTCGGCCGCAATCTGCGGCAGCGGGATTTCAACCGCAGCCCGTTCGGGCAACGCCAGGCCGGTCAAGACCGCCATGTCGGCATCGAGCGCCAGCGGTGCTTCGGTCGCATCGCGGCTGGCGTCGAGCGCGGCGCGCGTCTGCTGTTTCAGGGTGGCGTCGTCGATCAGCTCGGCATCGCGACTGAGCTCGGTCAGCGCTTCAAGGAATTTTTTTTTTGCAGCGTCGTCGGGTTGATCGCGCCAGTCCAGATAGCCTGCCTGCACCTCGGCCTTGCGGTTGGGCAAGCCAGATTCAACCGTGTCGTCAAACGCACTTTCATCGACGCTGTCGGCCTCGATCACGCCGAACTCGACCAGGACAGGGTGCAGAATTCTGGCGGCATCGGCACGCCCGGCACAGTAGGATTCGATATACAGCCCGAGGCTGGAGAAGGCGTCGGCCAGACGTTGCTGCATCGCCTCGTCGGGATAACCTTCGGTGGCAAACGATTGCACCGTAGCCGTGGCTACCGCCAGCAAACTGGCGGCCTCGGGCAGTTCCAGCATGGTCAGGGCGCCCTGCGCCTGCTGTGCCAGGACAGGCAGGTGGGCCAGCGCTTCGCGCTCGTTGGCATCGCGGAAGAAGGCATCCAGCGCTTCTTCCATCTGCCTCAGGTTCTGCCCAACCTCCTGCGCCATATGCATCAGCATGTCGCGTTCGGCTTCGCGCTGGCTGGCGGACGCCACGACATGGATCGGCATCTCGCGGCCTTCGATCAGGGCACGCAAGCGTGCCTGCTGACCTTCGGCACGGACAGCAAAATCGGCGTGCAGAACATCTTCCTGGTCGACGCCGTTCTGCAGGAACAGCAGCGTGGCAGCGACTTCCAGGTTCATCTGTTCACGCGCGTCGCCTTCGCGTCCGGCAGCGGCGCCGGCGGCAGTCGCGAGTTCGTTCAGCAGCGGCAGCAGGCCACTGTTTTCAAGCATCTGCGCCTGGGGCCGCATGCGCGCCAGCTGGGTCTGAAACTGCTCCTGCTGCTCGGTATGGCCTTCCACGCAGGCATGCCAGTTATCACGCGCGGCCTTCAAGCCGGCTTGCAGGGCGTCCAGCACCGGGCGCATGCGCGCCAGCGCTTCGGGATCGAGCATGCCACGGCCCGGCAGATAGCGATCGAGGCCGAACCTTGAGCGGATTTCCGCGCCGCGGCCATCCAGGGCCTGGCTTTTTGCCACGAAGAACAGCGCATCACGCAGCAGGCGTTCTGCGACCTGTGGTGAGCCTTCCATCAAGCGGCGCATTTGCAGGTCAACGCGGGCGAGCAGTTGCTTGACATGGAAGTCGGCTTCGACGCCGCGTGCAATCAGACTGTCGACAAAACCGACGCAGGCCCACCAGAAGGTTTGCGAGGCCTGCGACGGCGCGATGCGCTCGATAGCGGTCAGCGCATCGCGCATGCGCTGCAGCCCCTGGTCCGCCTCGACATTGCGCAGAAAAGCCAGCAGGCCGCGCTGGAACAGGCCACGCAAGGTTTTGACTTCGGCGGCCAGCGCTTCCTGCGTCAGGCTATCGTTGCCTGTCTTGCCATGGATCCGCGTGCGCAGATCGGGGAAAAACAATTCGCCCTCGAACACCCGTTCGGCGCCTTGCAGTTCGCGCAGGCGCTTGTACAGGGGGAACAACGCCAGTTCGCCGCTGCCGCGTCCGTCGGCCAGATCCCTGACCCAGCGCTGCAGGCCTTCCATGGCATTGCGCAAGGCGCGCAACACTTCATCGCTTGCCGTCAAACGGTTTTCATTGATGTCGTCCAGGCTGGATTCAAGCGCGCCCGCCAGCGTGGCGGCGCCTTCCAGGCCAACCATGCGCAACGCGCCGGTCACCTGGTGTGCATCGTCGCGCGCCAGGCGCAGGGCATTGGTGAGGTCGACGTCGACACTGTAAGCCTGTACGCGTCCCAAGGCGGCTTGCAGGGCGGCATCGATGTCCCCGCGCACCCAGTTCAACGGGCCGGTATCGTAATCGAGTAAGGCGCTCATGGTGAGTTGTTCCTGAGGTTGGTTGCAGTGGCCGTGACCGGCTGCTCGCTTCGCGTTGTGGCTGGTCCGGTCAGGCGAGCTTGAAGCCCGCAACCGAATTCTTCAGATCTTGTGCCAGCTGCTTCATGCCGCCAATCGACTCGGCCGTCTGCTGCGTGCCGCTGCTGGTCTGCGCCGAAATCGCCTTGATGTCCTGCATGGTTTCGGCCACCTTGGAGGTCGATTCCGCCTGGCTCTGCGTGGCCGAAGAAATGTCGGCAATCAGTCCGGCCAGTGTTTTCGACACGTCGCCAATCTCGGCCAGCGTCTGACCTGCCGCGTCGGACAGCTTGGCGCCCTCGACCACGCCCTGGGTCGAGACCTCCATCGCCGCCACCGTATCGTGGGTATCCGACTGAATGGTCTTTACGATCGCCGCGATCTGCTTGGTTGCATCGGCCGAACGTTCCGCCAGCCGCTGCACCTCTTCCGCCACCACCGAGGAGCCACGTCCCGCTTCGCCCGCAGACGCCGCCTGAATGGCCGCGTTGAGCGCCAGGACGTTGGTCTGCTCGGTAATGTCGGAAATCAATTCGACGATTTCGCCAATCTCCTGCGACGATTCGCCGAGGCGCTTGATTCGCTTCGAGGTTTCCTGGATCTGTTCGCGCAGGCCGTTCATGCT
>DATMWS010000007.1:0-3541 GCA_035562135.1 Thiobacillus sp.
GGGCCCAACAATGCCATGTACTGGGTGGCGGCAGTGACAACCAGTCCCTGGTTGGTACAGATGTTGGAAGTGGCCTTGGAGCGGCGGATATGCTGCTCGCGTGCCTGCAGGGTCAGGGCAAAGCCCGGCTTGCCGTCGAGGTCGACGGTGCGTCCGACGATGCGCCCCGGCATCTGCCGCACGAAGTCCTGGCGGCAGCACATGAAGCCGAAGTAGGGCCCTCCCGAAGCCATCGGCGCACCCAGCGGCTGGCCTTCGCCCACCGCGATGTCGGCGCCTTTCGTCCCCCACTTGCCGGGGGCTTCCAGCACCGCCAGCGTGCTCGGGTTGACCAGCGCGATCGCCAGCGCGCCCTTGGCGTGCGCCCAGTCGGTCAGCGCGTGCACGTCTTCCAGCACGCCGAAGAAGTTGGGCTGCGGAATGACGAGGCCGGCGAAAGCGCCGGGGTCGGCCGGCAGCACGGTCTGGCCCGTCGCGGCGTCGTAGTCCAGTTCGACCAGTTCGATGCCCTGGTTCTTCACCGTGGTGTGGACCACGCGGCGGTAGATCGGATGCACGGTCTTCGGCACGAGCACGCGGCGCGAGGTCTTGTGCGAGCGGACCGCCATCAGCACCGCTTCGGCGAGTGCCGAGGCGCCGTCGTAGAGCGAGGCGTTCGACACGTCGAGCCCGGTCAGCCGGGTCATCATGGTCTGGTATTCGTAGATCAGCTGCAGCGTGCCCTGGCTCGCCTCGGCCTGGTAGGGCGTGTAGGCGGAATAGAACTCGCCGCGCGTGGTGATCTGCCAGATCGCCGCCGGGATGTGGTGCTCGTAGACGCCGGCGCCGATGAAGCTGGACCAGAAGCCGTCGGCCGACGCGCGTTCCTGCATCAGTCGTGCGACCGCCATTTCGGGCAGGCCGTCGGGCACGTCACGCAGCTTGCCGGTCTTCAGCGCGGCCGGGATTTCGTCGAACAGGTCCTCGATGCTGGCGGCGCCGATGGCGCCCAGCATGGCGGAGACGTCTTCTTCAGTGTGGGGAATGAAGGGCATGGTTCAAAACCTTTTATCCGCGAAGGACGCGAAGGAACGCCAAGAAAATTACTTCGCGTCTCTTCGCGTCCTTCGCGGACGAAAAAATCAATGGGCTTCCGACTCCACCAGCTTCTGGTAGGCCGCGGCATCGAGCAGTCCAGCGACATCAGCCGCGTTGGCCGGCTTCATCTTGAACATCCAGGCGGCGTAGGCGTCCTTGTTCACCGATTCGGGGCTGGCTTCGACTTCGCCGTTGGCGGCGATGACTTCGCCGGCGACCGGGGCGTAGACGTCGGACGCGGCTTTGACCGATTCGACCACCGCGCATTCCTCGCCCTTGGCCAGCGTGCGTCCGGCGGCGGGGGTCTCGATGAACACCATGTCGCCGAGCAGGTCCTGCGCGTGGTGGGTGATGCCCACGGTCAGCGTGCCGTCGGCTTCGACGCGCACCCATTCGTGGCTGGGGGTGTATTTGAGGTCAGCGGGAATGCTCATGTTTGCTCCTTGGTTTTGGGATATCCGCGAAGGACGCGAAGAACACGAAGAAATGCTCTTGTTCAACTTCGCGTTCCTTCGCGTCCTTCGCGGATAAAAAATCAGATCAATATTTTTCCGTTGCGCACGAACGGATATTTCACCACTTTGGCTTTCAGTTTCTTGTCGCGGATCTCGACTTCGACTTCCTCGCCCGGGGCGATGCCGAGCGGGATGCGGGCGAGCGCGATGGATTGCTGCAGTGTAGGCGAGAAGGTGCCGGAGGTGATTTCGCCTTCGCCGTTTTTCGTGATGACTTTTTGATGGCTGCGCAGCACGCCACGGTCGAGCAGCAAGAGCCCGGCGAGCTGCTTGGTGATTTCGCTCGATTCGAGCGCCTTGCGGCCGACGAAGTCGCGTTCGGTTTTCATATCCACCGTCCACGCCAGGCCGGATTCCAGCGGCGAGGTGGTCTCGTCCATGTCCTGGCCGTAGAGGTTCATCCCGGCTTCGAGGCGCAGGGTATCGCGCGCGCCCAGACCGATCGGCTTGCCGCCGGCTTCCATCAGCGCTTTCCAGAAGAAGGGCGCGGATTTCGCCAGCACCATGACCTCGAAGCCGTCCTCGCCGGTGTAGCCGGTGCGGGCGATGAACATCTCGCCCATGGCGGCGGCATTGAAAGGTTTGAGGCTGGCGGTGATGCTGTCGACGCCGGGCAGCGCCTCGTTCAGGGCCTGCGTCGCGTTCGGGCCCTGGATGGCGATCATCGCGAGGTCGCGGCGCGGGGTGAGGGTCAAGCCCATGTCCCAGTCGGCGTTCATTTTCTCCATCCACGCGAGATCCTTCTCCGCGGTGCCGGCGTTGACCACCAGGCGGAACCAGTTCTCGTCCATGAAATAGATGATGAGGTCGTCGATGACGCCGCCGGCCTCGTTCAGCATGCACGAATACAGCGCCTTGCCGGACACCTGCAGCTTGTCGACGTTGTTGGCCACCAGGCGGCGCAGGAAGGCGCGCACGTTGGCGCCGCGGATGTCGAGCGGCAGCATGTGGGAGACGTCGAACAGGCCGCAGCCGCTGCGCACGGTATGGTGTTCCGAGAGTTGCGAGCCGTAGTTGACCGGCATGTCCCAGCCGCCGAAGTCGACCATTTTGGCGCCGAGTTCGTGGTGCAGGGCATTGAGAGGCGTTTGTTTGAGCGCTGCTTGATTCGTCATGGGGGCAACCAAAAATAAAAAGGGTGAAGCGCGAATTCGCCTCACCCCTCTGTCCTTGGTACCTGAGAGATTACGGCGTGGGGATGATGAAATCCTGCGCCGCTGCCCCTTCGGTGGCGGTTTTGAAAACCGCGCTCTCCAGAGTGTTCTAGGGCGTGTTAACACGCCCTGGCGTTGCGGTCCTTTTGCCTGAGCGATTCCGGGTGGGTTACGCCTTCGGCGGCATGCGGGGCATGCGCTCTCCCGCAACGGGAACGCGCACTATACCGAAGAAGCGCCCAGCCAGCCAGCCTCGCACGTTCACTCGCGCTGGATCAATAAACCAGTTGCAAATCGAAGCCCATCGGGGCCAGGTCGTTCACGGCCAGCGGCAGGCTCAGCACCTGTTCGCTGCGCGGCGGGATACCGGCGGCGATGCGGCGGGCGTCGCCGAGGTATTCGCTGGGGGCGAAGCTGCGCCGCGCCAGCGGGCGGTTGCGCTGGTCGGTGAGGGTCAGCACCAGCACCGGCCAGGCCTGGGCGTGGCTGGCACGATTGCCGAGAGTGAGGCCGAGTCTCAGGCGGCCGCGGGCTTCGGTTTGCAGGTCCGAGCCGACGACCTGCAGCAGCGCCAGATTTTTCGGCAGGGAGAGCGCGCAGCCCAGCACGGCGCATGCCTGCTCGAATGCGGGGCGGGTCTGTGGCAGCCGGCTGACCAGGGCGTCGCGCAGGAAATAGGCGGTTTGCGCAAGCAGCAGCGCCAGCAAAAGCGCGCTGGCCACGCCCCATGCCCAAGGTTTGATGCGGCGCGGCGCGGACGGGCGGTGCGCCGCATCAAACCTTGGGCATGGGGCG
>DATMWS010000008.1:0-23901 GCA_035562135.1 Thiobacillus sp.
GCACGGCAGCGTCGACGGCTATCGCGTAGACACCGATGGCGTCCGGGCGCGCCGGCTGGTCGACGCCGACGAAAACCGCATCCACGAGGATTATGTACGCCATTTTCAGGCTGGGGTGCTCGACGCAGTGCCGTTCTGGGCTGATTTTCTGCGTGTTCACGCCCATTCTGCGGATGCGATGCGGCCGCTCGCGCTGGAACTCTGGAGCGGGCTCATCCGCAAGCCGCCGCCGTATCTGGCGCGTGCCTATTTCCGGCTCAAACACAACGAGACCTTCGGCGTCGGCGGTTTCTCGGACAAGCGACGTTCGTTCGCGACCGTCGATATCGCCAAGGCGCTATTCTTGAAACCTTACCGCGCCCGTTTGCATGGATTCCTCGACGAAATCGGCTGGGTGCCCGGGCTGCTCGCGTGTCCGGATCGTGGTCTCCTGTTCCGCGCGATGCTGCGCTTCGCGCTGTTCGGCATGGCCGTGAAAAGCCGTTTTCGTCAATGGAGGCGATGACGGGATGGACGAATGCCGGCGTACCGCAACCGTCTGGGGACGACATGAATAAGACCTTGGTCAGCGTGGTCATGCCCGCCTATAACCACGAGCGTTATGTGGCGACGGCGATCGAAAGCGTGCTCGGCCAGACATGGCCGAACCTGGAATTGATCATCATCGACGACGCGTCGCGAGATCGGACCTGGGAAGTGATTTCCGGCTATGCCGACCTACGTATCCGGGCATCGCGACATGCCGCCAACCAGGGCGCGCATATCACGCTCAATGAAGCCCTCGGTATGGCACGCGGGGAGTATGTCGCGATCATCAATTCGGATGATGTTTTCGCGCCCACCCGTATCGCGGCCTGCCTGGAAACCTTGCGTAATACGGGCGCCGATCTGGTGGGCAGCGACATCGTCCTGATCGACGCCGCTGGCGAGCCGGTGCTCGACCATTGGTGGGTCCGGACTTTTGCCGACCTCAAGCGGGTATTGGCAGAGACCGGCGACTGGCACGCCACCTTGCTGCACGGCAATGTCTTCATGACGACTTCCAATTGCGTCTTTCGCCGTTCCTGGCTGGAGACGGTGGGCGATTTCCGGGATTTTCGCTATGTGCTCGACTATGAATGGCTGTTGCGCGGCCTGATCAAGGGGCGGCGTTTGGCCTGGCTCGACGCGCCGCTTCTGCATTACCGACTGCACGAGGGCAACACCATCAGCGAACGTCCGCTGGCCGCCAATCTGGAATGCGCGGCCATGTTGCGCGCCCGGGTTCCGCAATTGCTGGGTGCGAACGCGGTGGATTACATGCGGCTGGAACATCTGGCCGCGCAGTGGGCGCGCATCGAGCAATACCAGGGGGAAATCTGGGCGACGCTGCGGCATGAGGCGCTGCTGGCGAAGGAGGCCGAACTGTTGCCGCTCATCGCCGATCGGGATGCCTGGATCGCCGAGCGCGACCGCTGGGTATCGGAGCGCGATGCGGTGATCGCGAGCCAGGCGCAATGGATTGTCGAGCGCGACGGCTGGATTGCCGAACGCGATGCCCGTATTGCCGCGGATCAGGCGGCCCTGGCGCTTTGCCGGGAAGAGAAAGCCTTGCTGGAGGCCAGCACGAGTTATCGCCTGGGTCGACGGCTGACCGCGCCGGCACGCTGGTTGCGCGGCTGGCTTGCGCGTCGGCAATGACCCAGCGCAAACCGATATGAAAAAACCGATGCGCGTCAAGGATTTCGCGGCCTTGCGGGATTGGCTGGGAACCCGCCTGGGCGCCATCCGCTGCGTGTCCTTCGATGTCTTCGACACCCTGCTCGCCCGATGCGTCGAGCCGCCCGACGATATCCAGCGCCGGGTTGCCGCCCTGTTGGCGGAGAAAATTGGCGACATTACGCCAGATGCCGCATTCGAAGCGCGTCGCGCAGTTGAGTGGGCGTTGCGCCGTGACGCCCTGAGCGATGGCCTGGATCACGAATGCCATTTCGATCCGCTGGTGGAAGGCTGGGTGGCGCACCTGACCGGCCATCCCGATCCGGCACTGGTCGATTTTGTCCACAGCACCGAGCGCGAACTGGAATCCCTGGCGCTCACCGCCAAACCGGGCGTGCAGGCTTTGCTGGAATGGCTGCGCGCGCGCGGGGTGCGTGTGATCGCCGTTTCCGACATGTACCTGAGCCACGATCACCTGGCCGCCTTGCTGGAAGACTGCGGATTGGGCGGATTGCTCGACCGTCTGTACGTCTCGTCCGAGTTCGGCCTGGGCAAGCATTCCGGCCGCCTGCATGCCAGGGTGCTGGAGTTGGAAGGGCAAATGCTGGAAGGGCTGACGCCCGCCCAAGTCGTTCATGTCGGCGACAACCTGGTTTCCGACATGCGCGCGCCCATGCAACTCGGCATACGCGGAATCTATCTCGACGAACGGGCGGAGCGCCTGCGCCGCCGTCGGCAAACCCTGTCCGCCGAGATGGCGGCGCTCGGCGGTGTCTGGCGCGGCCGGCGGTTCTTCGAGATCGTCGACTTCCGCATGCTGCACGATGTCGCTTGCCAGGATGCCTGCGAGGATTTCTTCCATCACTACGGCGCCCATGTTCTCGGCCCCGCTTTCAGCGCCTTTTTGCTCGGCCTGGTGGAAAAAATCGAAGCGGTCAAGCCGGACAAACTGTTTTTCCTCGCCCGCGACGGTTACCTGTTCGAAAAGATGTATGCGCGCTGGCGCGAGTTGCAGCCTGACGTCGAGAATTGGCCGGAGCCGGTCTATGTTTACGCCTCGCGTCGTGTCGTCGCGACGGCCTCGGTGGCAGAAGGTCTCAGCCCGGAACAAGCCGAGGTGGCGTTCTACAACCCCAAGCAGCAAGGGCTGCTCTCGGTGCTGAAAACCTTCGGCCTGCCCGCGGAGGACTTCGCCGAGTTTGCGCGCGAACATGGTTTCGCCGATCTCACCGAGCCCATGCATGACTGGCGCGATACCCGTCTGCTCGCTTTCCTCGCCGACGAACGCGTGCAGTCGCGCATCCGCCCCATCGGCGAGGCCGCGCGGAACCGGTTGCGGCGCTATTTCGAACAACAGGGTTTCTTCGCCTGCGAGCGCGTCGCGCTGGTGGACATCGGCTGGAACGGCACCATCCAGAAATTTCTGCGCGACAGCTTCGGAAACCGCCCGGATTATCCCGACGTGCATGGCTGGTATTTCGCCTTCGTCGCCGCCATGCACGGTGATTTCGGCATGGGCGACCGCATCGAAGGCCTTATTCAGGATGTGCGCCGCGGCGATCCCTATGAGCGCACGCCCATGGATTTCGAGGAGATCTTCGAACAGGGCGCCAGGTCGGGCGAGGGGACGACGCTGGGCTATATCGAACAGAATGGCCAGGTAGTCCCCCTGCTTAAGGACGACAGCGCCCCGGACCGCCAGGGCGAGATCGCCTGTAACCCGCTGATCGAACGCTTCCAGGCCGGGGTGCTCGACCACCTGGAACACTTCCATGCCGCCTGGCGGCTCACCGGCTACCGAGCCATGGACATCAAGCCCTATGTGCTGGCCTTGCTGGAGCGGGCGGTGGTCTATCCGACCCGCGAGGAGGTCGGGGAAATCAGCCGTCTGGTGCATACCGAAGACTTCGGTCATGACCACACCCTGGACATCGCCATGGCGCCAGTCGCGTACCTTGACCTGTTCCGGCCGCGCCGCCTGTATCGCAAGCTCAGACACCGGCCCTGGAAATTCGCCGCTTTCGCCCGCTTCCCCTGGGCGTTTCCGGCCTGGCTGTTCCGTCTGGCTTATCTGCTGAACAAACGGGAGAGGTGATGCGCGAAAAACGAACTGGACTGGTGTTGTCCGTTGGCGGGCTCTGGGTAATGAGCCTGCCGTTCCGGCTGGGCAGTCGCAGTCGTGCGCAGGGCTTCGCGCCTGGGGCAAGAAATCTTCTTGTATATGAGCTCAGGCGTTTGTGGCATCGTACATTCGAGCGCGAGCGACTTGGCTATCATGTAGGGAGCCTGCGCGTCTTTTTGAATCGAATCCGCCGCAGGCGATAACGTCAATCAATTTCAATGAAGGGGGCGGCATGAAAAAGTATCTTGCTGGTATCGGGTTGTTGTTGTCAGTGAATGGCGTGTTTGCGGATAACCTTGGCGTCGAACAATCCTTGAAGGACATGCTGGCGTCTGCCAAGGGAAAACAAATGGCGTCTGCACTGAAGAGTCCCCAGGCATTCCAGGGAACAGGGCCATTGTTGCTTAGGGATGCCATCTATCTTTACAACCTACCTGTATACGCAGGTAATTTACAGTCTCTTATAGGGATAGGTTGTGATATCTTTCAACTGGTTATGGATGTGGAAAATGGCTATACGGACTTAGCTATTTCTGAGGGTATTAACAGTGGGGGATATTTTGTTGAATACCCTGATCGTATTTATGCTAACGCAGCGATGTTTGCTTATGCGCTGTACAGCGGATACTCCGACAAGGGTTTTGCATTTTACGATAATCAGTTATACGGTGCTCCGGGTGTGGATCCAAATACGATCATTGGTCATGCCACGGCATTTGGTTACTGTTTTTCAACTAATCCCGATGCCGCTGTGTTTTTTTGCGATGAAGTAAATTGCTATTCATCCAGTGAAGTCAACCCTTAATCCTGATTAGGGCAATGACAGGAACATTGCAGCCCTGAACGATCATGTTTCATGATGTGAAATACATTCACCAAGCCCTAAAAAGCTTGGTGAATTTTTTGCATGAATGAAAACGGATGAGATGCAACTCAACATCAATCGGTCGAATCTGGCAATCGGCCAATCCATTCGTTCTGGCACAGCTGATACATCAACATCCGGGAATCGCGCTTGTCTGCCCGTTTGAATACGTGTCCGTGCATTTATCCTTTTCCCGTAAATACACACGCGCATTCGGGTTGGTCGAATAACAATAACCGAAGGTTGTGGCCGTGCCTGTTAGCGCCGTGGACGCCGGGTTGTTTTTGTCGTTGAACACAAACGCCTTGACCGGTTGATTCTCGTATAACGCATAGGAAAACATCGCCGCTGAGTCCAGGATTTGATCCGGATAGGCAAGCTTGGTGGCGATAGCATTGTTGAGGGTGCTGGACTGGGCCAGGGCCAGGTCCGTGAAACCTGCATTCACATCCAGAATGAGCTGGAAGACATCGCAATTCTCTCCCGCCAGAATCTTGTCGCCTTGTCCGTTCAAGGGCTGGCCATACAGATAAATGGCATCCCGCAAGGTCAGGCTTCCTACACCGCCCGATCCTCCACCACTGCCATTGTCCGCGACCGTACACGAGGTCGTGTGTCCATCCGAATAGGTGTTGGTGCAACTGTCCTTTTGCTGGAAATAGACGTGGGCCGTCGGCTTGGTCGAGTAGCAGTAGCCGAAGACGGTCGCGCTGCCGATCTGGGCCGAGGAGGATGGATTGTTTTTGTCGTTGAAGACGAAGGTTTTCACCGGCTGATCCCGATACAGCGCATAGGCGAACATGGCGTCGGAGTTCTGGATGGTGTCAGGGTAGGCTGTCTGCGTGCCGATGGAGGTGGCTAGCGTGTTGCCCTGCCCCATGGCCAGGTTGGCGTAGCCCGAGGTGACATCCATCACCAGTTGGAACACATCGCAATCCACACCCGCAAGAATCTTGTCGCCTTTACTCTCCAGGGGTTGGTTGTAAAGGTAGATGGCATCACGCAGGCTTAAGGCGCCCGGAAGGGGCGCGGGCAAGGCGGCAGCAACGGCCGCCGCCGCATCCAGGATTCCCGCCCCACAGGTGGCTGTGGTGCAGTTGCACTGACCGGCGGTGTCGCGCGATGTCGCGACGTTCGGGCAGGTAGGCAGGGTGTTGTCGGTTGGGAAGGCGCGGGCGGATCGCTTGATGCGCTCAATGATATCCGCCGGGGTCAGTGCCGGGTTCAGAGAGAGCATCAGTGCGGCCACGCCAGCCGCCTGGGGCGCAGAAAAGCTGGTCCCGACGTTGTAGTTGTATTGGTCGGTGTAACCGTTCTCTGCCGGGTGAGTTGTGCCCAAATTGGTGGTGGTATCGATGCTGAAGAGGCAGGGGGCGGTGGCATTAACACAGTTGCCTGCCGGGGAGCTAACCGAAACCTCAGGCCCGAAGCTGCTGTAGCCGACTTTGGTGCCAACATGCCGCACACCGGCGACCGCCAGTACGCCCGCACAGTTTCCGGGTGTGCCCACTGGCCCCGTTTCGTTACCGGCCGCCGCCACCACGAGCGCACTTTGGCCTGCCAGTTCCGCGATGGCGTCCGCATAGGCGGAGGTGCAATTGCCGCCGCCGCCCAAACTCAGGTTGATGATCCTGGCCGGGTTGGTATTGTCTGGAACACCGGGCACCGACAGTCCCGCTGCCCAGCGCATGCCTGCAATGATGTCGGAGTCGAACCCGCCGCACTTCCCGAGTACGCGTACTGGCAGAATCTTTGCGCCCCAACTTGTTCCGGCGATGCCGACCGAGTTGTTGCCTGCCGCGCCGACAATGCCCGCAACCCGGGTGCCATGCCAGCTGCTGTTTGGCGCAACGAGGCCGCTGCCACACAGCGCCAGCAGGTTTGGGTTGATGGCGTCGGAGCCCGAAATGAAGTCTCCGGGGTCGCTTGCATCCACGTCACGGCCATCGCCATCTCCTGCGTTCACTTCGTCTGACACAAAGTCATATCCGGGCAAAAGCTTGGCAAACAGATCGGGGTGATCGAAACGTATGCCTGTGTCGAGCACCGCTACCACCACACTGGGCGAGCCGGTGATCCGATCCCATGCCTCGGTGGCGTGGATCGATGCCGCCTCTGTTGCCTGCAGATTCCATTGACCAGAAAACAGGGGGTCATTGGGCAGTGCACGGATAGTACGGAGCCGGTCCGGAATCGCGTACTCCACGTCGGCTTCTCGGCTGAGACGCGCAGCCAGTGCCTCGGAGGAAACACCGGCGGTGCGGATCACGTGGGTCCGTGCGTTGATGTGCCGGCCTGAATGCAAGGCCAGACCCAGGCGTGCGGATAGCCTCGATGTCTGATCGAGCGCCAGTGCCTGCTTGAGTGCGCCGGGTGTGGCCCTGTATTTCACAATGACGCGCCCTTCCTCGGCCAAACTTATGGTGGGATGAGTGCCGAACGCAAGGAACAGGGCAAGGATAGTCAGCAAGCGCTTTTGTATCATGGTGATGTATGAAGTGGCTTGCGCAATTGATCGGGAGAGATGCTCAGCACGGCGGGATCCTTGCGCAGCGCTTGTATCGCCGCATCGCAGGGCGGATCAGCCACCGGGCAGACAAGTACATACGTGTGGAGTGTCGGGGATACCGGTGCCACATAGCGGATTGAGACACCAGATAGTGTTTCCAGCCGCGATATCAGGTCATTTGCGGCACCGTCGACTGGTTTCTTGAACTCAATCAGGATCCTGAACGGTGTTTGTAAAGTGGCAGGGGGTGACGAGCAGGCCGCAGCCCCGAACAGGATCCAGACAGAACCCGTCGCCAGCAAGCGCGGCAGCCATGATGATGCTACAGGAGGGCGATGGTGGATTCCGATTTTCATTAGCGTAAAAATTTAGGGCTCCAGACTAAACCAATAGGAATCGAATCGCCACCCAACCATCAGGGGGGCTCAGCCTCTTCATGTCGGATCGCCGCTCCTCTTTCTCGTGTATGGGCCATTCCCTTGTGCCGCCGGATAACGCTCCGGCAGCAATATATTTTACGCGTCGGTTGACTTGGGTATCGCTATTGTCTGGCCAGAAGTTGGTTGATACCCTCCCTGATCTGTCTTCCATGTACGCTGTACCCAATCTACTGAAGTAAACCGGGATTTCTGAATGAACCCTCACGCAGCAAAATCTGCATCTCTGGTTACGATGTTGAATAGCCTATGGGGCAATCGCGAATTGATTGCCCAGATGACTCGGCGAGAGGTCGTTGGACGCTACAAGGGCTCGATCATGGGGTTGTTGTGGTCTTTTCTGAACCCCGTGTTCATGCTGATGGTGTATTCCTTTGTGTTTTCTGTTGTCTTCAAGGCCCGCTGGTCAGGCAGTGAAGAATCTCAAACACAGTTTGCGGTGGTGTTGTTTGCTGGGATGATCGTTCACGCCCTGTTTGCCGAGGTGCTAAATCGCGCCCCAACCCTCATTCTGGGCAACGTCAATTACGTCAAGAAGGTGGTTTTTCCGCTGGAAATTCTTGCAGTTGTCAGCCTAGGTGCGGCTTTGTTTCATGCGCTGGTTAGCTTGCTTGTCTTGCTTGTGGCATTTGCCATGCTGAATGGGTTTATTCACTGGACCGCCATTTTCGCGCCATTGGTGCTGCTGCCGCTCATGATTCTGAGCCTTGGATTTGGCTGGATATTGTCATCTCTAGGGGTGTTCGTCCGTGACATCGGGCAGCTCATCGGTGTTTTCACTACCGCTTTGATGTTCCTTTCCCCGGTTTTTTTCCCGGTCAGCGCGCTGCCGGAATCGCTGCAGCCATGGCTTCATTTGAATCCATTGACATTCTTTATCGAGCAAACCCGCGAAGTATTGATCTGGGGTCATTTGCCTGACTGGAAAGGATTAATGCTTTACTTCATCGGGGCGAGTCTTTTCGCCTGGCTGGGCTTTTTCTGGTTCCAGGCAACGAGAAAGGGATTTTCCGATGTTCTCTGAAGTGCCCAATGGGATATGGCGTATCTGTAAAGCAACCTACACCCCGGCTTCAGTGCACGCATACCCTCCATACCGATGCATCGGTGTTAGCACAATATCCTCGTGTTTCCGGCCGTGCTTTTCCGCCAGATGGGTTGCGTAGAAGCCGCCCAGCGAGCTCAGAAATGAGCGTCAACAGCCCTATTCGTCGAAGCAGTAAAAATCGTTCTTGGTGACGCCGCAGTCGGGGCAACTCCAGTCGTCTGGGATGGCCTCGTAGCGGGTGCCGGGGAGCAGGCCGTGGTCGGGGTCGCCAAGGGCTTCGTCGTAAACGTAGTCGCAGACGGCGCAGGTCCATTTGCGGAAGGTGGGCGCGGATTCGGGAGTGAAGAGGGCAGCGGACAGGTTCATGATGGCAATCGCCACGCGTCGAGCGCGGCCAGCAGTTGGTTGAAAATCGCGTCGAGTTCGCCGCCCAGCACATCGAGCTGCGGGTTGACGTAGGGTTTGAACACGTCCGAGGCGGGTCGGTGCGCGACCCAGGTGCGGCCGTCGGCTTCGTAAAGGTGGATGCGCAGCGGGATGTCGATGCCGGCCACCTTGTCCGCCGCCCACACCTTGACGGCATAGTCGGGGCGGAACACCTCGAGTACCTGATCGGCCGGCACCGCGATGCCCTTCTTGGCGCAATTGGCCTGGCCGTTGGCGTGCGCGACCAGCCCCATCGGGTAGGCGGCGATGGCGGCGATGAGTTTTTCCGCTGCCTCGTCCACCGAGAGCGACACCGCGAAGCGGATCATGCGACCTCCAGTTCAGGTTGGGTCAGTGCGCAGGCGGCGGTGTCGAACTCGTGCAGCTCCTTGCGCAGATGCTTGATCGCAGGCGTCACGATGGCGATGAAGTAGGCCTCGCGCAGGCGCCGCTGCGCGGGGTTGTTGGAGAGATAGCCCTTGGCGCCGAGGTGCAGCATTGCCGCGTTGGCCGCCTTGAGACTCAGTTCGCTGCCGGCGAGCCGCAGCTGCAGGGTTTCCTTCACATGCGGGGCGCTGCCGTCGCGCTCGATTTTTTCCGCCAGGGCGTAGGTGGCGGCGCGCGCGGCGTCGAGCTCGGCTTCCAGCGCGTCGGCCTGCACATCAAGGAAGCGGTTGACGTGGCCGAACTGCTTGTCGGCGCGCTTCATCATTTTTACGCAGGCGTCGACGAGGCCGAGGCCCATGCCCATCTGCAGCAGGATGAAGGCCGATTTGGTGCGGTCGCGGAAAGCGCCGAACGCGTCCGCATGGCAGACCACGCGGCTGTGGGGCAGGAACACGTCGCGGAACTGGCAGGCGAAGGTGTTGGTGCCTTCCATGCCGATAAAGTGCGCGTTCTGCATCAGCGTGAGGCCGGGCGTGCTTCCATGCACCAGGCCGATCACCAGCCCCGGCGTGTCGGGCAACGTGGCGCCCATGTGGAAATAGTGCTCGGGGCCGATGTTCGACACCCACGGCAGCACGCCGTTGACGAGGTAGCCGCCGTCGACCCGCTTCGCCTTCAGGCGCGCTTCCTCGATGCCGACGCAGGACTTCATGCTGTTCGACTGCGCGGTGCCGCCGAGTACTTCGCCACGGGCCATCCTGGGCAGCATCTCGGCGGCGAGCGCCTGGTTGGAACTGTTGATCACGTACCACTGCAGCGCGTATTCCGCCCACAGCAGGAAGCCGGTGGAGACGCACTCCTTCGACACCTCCTCGATCAAGCGGATGGCGTGGCCGAGGCCGCGTGCGGTACCGCCATGCTCGACCGGCGTCAAGCTGCCGAGGCCACCGAGCGCGCCGAGCTGCTTGAGAAAATCGCCGGGGTAGACGCCCTTGAGGTCGATGTCGACCACCTTGGGCGCCAGTTCCGAAGCGATGAGTCCGGCCAGACCCGGCAAGACTTCAGCGGGCGTGTCCGGAAGGGCGAGTGCGGTTGCAGGCATGATGCGCTCCAGTAATCAAGACAGACGGATCAGCCGAGTTCGACGCTGACGTTCACCGGGTTGCGCAGCGTGTTGGCGACCGGCGACCAGGCGTTGGAATGCGCGACCAGATCTTTCAGTTCGGCCTCGGAGGCGTCGCCTTCCAGGTGTACCTTCACGCGCACGTCGGTGAAGCCCAGCTTCTTCAGCGGGTCGAGGTCGCCCACGCCCCATACCGCGGTCACGTTGATGTCGCCCTCGAGTTCAAGTTCGAGCTTGGTGAGCGTGATGCCGCGCGCCACCGCGTTGGCGTGCAGGCCCACCGACAGGCAGGAGCCGAGCGTGGCGAGCACCGCTTCGGACGGATTCGGCGCGGTGTCGTCGCCCAGCAGGTGCGGCGGCTCGTCGATCACATGTGCTTCCAGGTTGCGCACATAGGTGAGGTTGCGGAATTTGCTTTCGCACACGGTCCTGGCTTTCAGCGTGACGACCGATTGCGGGTTCGCACGGCCCTTGGTGGCGAGGGCGGCCAGGCCTGCGGCATCGATGGGCTCAAGCACGGTTTGGGTTTTCAGGGCGACGACTTCAGACATGGCATGACTCCTTGAGATGGATTGATCGGGGAACCGACATGCTCTGTATTGCGATTCCCGTGCCAGCTCGGTCAAACAATGTCATGTCATTGATCTGTCAGTGGATATCGATTGACATGCCTTTGCCTGAACCCTTGTGCGCTAACAAATTGTCAACCATTGTCAGGCCATTTCCAGGCGCTTGATGCGGTAGTTCAGTTGCCGCAGCGTCAATCCCAGCACCTGCGCGGCGCGCGACTTGTTGCCGTGGGTTTGCGCCAGCGCCTGCTCGATCTGCTGGCGGTCGTGCGATTGCGCCGGCAGGTAGGGGCGCACCGTTCCCGCTGCCGGCATGGCAAATTGCGGTGACGCGTCCGGTGCATCGGCTGTCTCGCTGCGGATGACGTGTTCCACCTCGCGCGCTGACACCGTCGCACCCTCGGCCAGCAGCACCAGACGTTCCAGCACGTTGCGCAGCTGGCGGATGTTGCCCGGCCAGGGGTAGTCGGCCAGCCGCGCCATCGCCTCCGGCGTCAGCCCGACGTTGCGCTGATAGCTCTGGCTGATGAGGTTGAGCTGATGCCGCACCAGCGGGCGGATGTCCTCGCGCCGCTCGCGCAGCGCCGGCAGACGGATCGGAATGATGTTGAGGCGGTAATAGAGATCGAGACGAAAGCGCCCGGCACTCACCTGCTGCTGCAGATCGAGGTTGGTGGCGGCGACGATGCGCACGTCGATCGGCGTTTCGCGGCGACTGCCGACACGCTGCAGCGACTTCTCCTGCAGCACTCTCAATAATTTCACCTGCATCGAAAGCGGCAGGTCGCCGATCTCGTCGAGAAACAGCGTGCCGCCGCTGGCCTGCTCGAAATAGCCGGCGCGCGCGGCCGAGGCGCCGGTGAACGCGCCCTTCTCGTAGCCGAACAATTCCGACTCGAACAGGTTTTCCGGAATCGCCCCGCAGTTCACCTTGACGAAAGGCTGGTCGCGCCGCGGGCTCGACAGGTGCAGCGCACGCGCGAACAGCTCCTTGCCGGTGCCCGACTCGCCCAGCAGCAGCACCGTCGCCTCGGTCGACGCGACCTGCTCGACCTGGCGCAGCGCATGCCGCAACGCGGGTGATTCGCCGACGATGCCGAGCGTGGCCTGCTGCGGCGAGCCGCGTTCCAGCGCCCACTTGAGTTCGCGGTTTTCATGTTCCAGACGCGCGGTCTGCTCCGCCACGCGATCGTTCAGTTTCAGGATCTGCGTCACCAGCGTGGCAATGATTTCGAGAATGCGCAGGTCGTCCGCCAGCGCGCGCGTGCGCCCGCGGATGCGGTGCACGCCCAGCAGGCCCAGCACCTCGCCTTCGCTCATCAGCGGCAGCGCGATGAAGCTCACCGTTTCGTTCGGCAGGCGGTCGCGCTCGACCGCGCGCGCGAGATAGTGCGGGTCGTCGTCGATGTCCTGCACGATCGCCGTCTCGCCGCTCTGCAGCACACGCCCCGATATGCCGTCGCCGGGTCGATAGACGCCGCGCCCGATTTCTTCCTGCGTCAGGCCGTAGGCGTAGCGGATCGCATAGTCGCTGCCGCCCGGCTGCCGCAACACCACGCGCCCGCGGTTGAGCCCGAGGAATTCCGAAATCAGATGCAGCATTTCGCGGATCACCGGGCCGGGTTCCAGGCTCTTGCCCATCAGGCGCGCCGACTCGCGGATCACCAGCAGTTCCTCATTTTGCAAACGTTCGGCGGGCAATATGGCAGCGGTCATGACGGGGTCCTCGAAACAAAGTGTCAACACTGTGTAATCAAGAAGCGGGCCAGCCCATCAGGCGCTTTTTGGCCGAATGAACAAGAACACTTTTGAAACAGTCGCTTAGCCCAAGTTACGCGTGCTGGCACGCTTCCTGAATACGACAAGAGTGGAAACACTGACACAGCACATCGAAACTTGCCGAATTACTTGTGTTCATGGGGTTGGGCGACCAGAAACGACAGCGGAACGGGCGAATTGAGTCGCACCAATCCGGAGCGCAGGGTGAACAAAAAGGTGCGCTGTGTGGCTGTGACTGCAATGACTTTTTTTAATCCGATGAGGAGCACCTTATGTCCGGCTTTGACAATCCGTTTGACCCCGATACCAAACTGCACCGCGCAGGCTGCAGCTGCGGTCGTCACCACAGCCAGGCCGACCACGAGGCCGACATGCAGAACGAGGATGCGCGCGTCTCGCGCGTGGTCGAGTCGGCGGTGATGCGCGGCCTCTTCCCCGACGACCAGATGCGCCGCAACTTCCTGCGCGCGGTCGGCGCGGGCACCGCGATGGCGGCGATCTCGACGCTGTTCCCGATGGGCGCGGCGAAGGCGCTGGCGGCGGAAAAGGGCAAGCTGGAAAAGACGGATCTGAAGATCGGCTTCATCCCGATCACGTGCGCGACGCCCATCATCATGGCGGGGCCGATGGGCTTCTATGCGCGCGAAGGTCTTAACGTCACCCTGCAAAAAACTGCTGGCTGGGCGGTGATCCGTGACAAGGTGCAGAACAAGGAATATGACGCTTCGCACATGCTCTCGCCGATGCCGCTGGCGATGTCGCTGGGGCTGGGATCGGCCAAGCAGGCGGTCGACGTGGCGTCGATCCAGAATATCAACGGCCAGGCCATCACCCTGGCCCTGAAGCACAAGGACAAGATGAACCCCAAGGACTGGAAGGGGATGAAGTTCGGCCTGCCGTTCGACTATTCGATCCACAACCTGCTGCTGCGCTACTACCTCGCCGAGCACGGCCTCGACCCCGACAAGGATGTCGAGCTGCGCATGATGCCGCCGCCTGACATGGTGGCCAACCTGCGCGCAGGCAACATCGACGGCTTCCTCGGCCCCGAGCCCTTCAACCAGCGCGCGGTGTACGAGGAAGTCGGCTTCATCCACACCCTGTCGCGCGACCTGTGGGACGGCCATCCGTGCTGTGCCTTCGGCGTGCAGGAAGGCTTCTACAAGCAGTATCCCAACACCTACGCCGCGCTGTTCCGCGCCATCGCCAGCGCCACCGACTACGCGCACAAGCCGGAAAACCGCAAGGCCATCATCGAGGCGATTGCGCCGGCCAACTATCTCAACCAGCCGATCCCGGTGCTGGAGCAGGTGATGACCGGGCGCTTCGCCGACGGCCTCGGCAAGGTGAGGAACGTGCCCGACCGCGTCGACTTCGATCCCTTCCCCTGGCAGTCTATGGCGGTGTGGATCCTCACCCAGCTCAAGCGCTGGAACTACATCAAGGGCGACATCGATTACAAGATGGTGGCCGAGGAGGTGTTCCGCGCCACCGATGCGCGTGCCCGCATGGCCGAGCTCGGGCTGACGGCGCCGAAGGCGAACTACATGAAGCACACCATCATGGGCAAGGTGTTCGATCCAGCGAAGCCGGCCGAGTACGTCAACTCCTTCGCCATCAAACGCACATGAAGATGAAACTCTCGCTCAGCCAGAAAGCCGCGCTGCTGTCGGTCGGCCTGTTCGCGGTGATCCTGCTGGTCTGGCAGCTGGCGACGCTGCCGCAAGCCAGGGTCGTCGCGGCCGACGTCGATCCCGAATACGCCGCGCTGATGGGCGGCGGGGCGGCCAGTTCGGCGTCGAGCTTTCCCACCCCGGCAGCGATGGCGCAAACGCTGTGGGACAAGCTGTCCGACCCGTTCTACGACAACGGTCCCAACGACAAGGGCATCGGCATCCAGCTCGCGTACTCGCTGGCGCGCGTGCTCGGCGGCTTCTTCCTCGCCGCCGTGGTGGCGATTCCGCTCGGCTTCGCCATCGGCAACTCGCGCGTGTTCTACCAGGCGATCAACCCCTACGTGCAGCTGCTGAAGCCGATCTCGCCGCTGGCGTGGATGCCGCTCGCGCTCTACACCATCAAGGACGCGTCGGCCTCGGCCATCTTCGTCATCTTCATCTGCTCGCTGTGGCCGATGCTGATCAACACCGTGCACGGCGTCGCCAACGTGCGGCGCGACTGGCTCGACGTCGCGCGCACACTGGAAGTGAATCCGCTGCGCCTCGCCTTCCGCGTCATCCTGCCGGCCGCCGCGCCGACGATATTGACCGGCATGCGCATCTCCATGGGCATCGCCTGGCTGGTCATCGTCGCCGCCGAAATGCTGGTCGGCGGCACCGGCATCGGCTACTTCGTGTGGAACGAGTGGAACAACCTGTCGCTTACCAACGTGCTGTTCGCCATCCTCATGATCGGCGTCGTCGGCATGGCGCTCGACAGCGTCTTCGGCGTGCTGAGCAAGCGCGTCGCCTACCAGGAATGAATCAATGACAAGTTCAGCCATCCATCCTTTCCTGCAGGTCGAAAACCTGGCCCGCGCCTACCCCAGCCCCACCGGGGATGACGTGGTCACCGTGTTCGACCACGTCAACTTCCGCATCCACAAGGGCGAATTTGTCTGCGTCACCGGCCATTCCGGCTGCGGCAAGTCGACCATCCTCAATATCCTCGCCGGCCTCGACACGGCCAGCGCCGGCAACGTCTTCATGGACGGCCGCGAAGTCTCCGGCCCCAGCCTCGGCCGCGGCGTCATCTTCCAGAGTCACGCGCTGATGCCCTGGCTGACCGTACTGGAAAACGTCGAATTCGCGGTGAAATCGCGCTGGGCGAGCTGGAACAAACACAAGGTGCGGGAGCACGCCATGCGCTACATCGAGCTGGTCGGCCTGAAAGGCGCCGAGCACAAGAAGCCGTCACAGCTGTCCGGCGGCATGAAGCAGCGCGTCGGCATCGCCCGCGCCTTCTCCATCGAGCCCAAAATGCTGCTGATGGACGAACCCTTCGGCGCGCTCGACGCGCTCACGCGCGGCGTCATCCAGGACGAGCTGCTGAAGATTTGCGCCGAGACGCAGCAGACCGTGTTCATGATCACCCATGACGTCGACGAAGCCATCCTGCTGTCCGACCGGATCATGCTGATGTCGAACGGCCCGCACGCGCGCATTGCCGAGATCGTCAACAACACCCTGCCGCGTCCGCGCGAGCGCAGCGCCATCCACAAGCAGCCGCACTACTACCCGATCCGCAACCACCTGGTCGATTTCCTGGTGAGCCGGTCCAAGCAGTTCGGCGCCCTGCGCGACGCCCCCGACGCCCCCAGCTCGCCCACCGTGTTCGACCCCGCCGACCTGGTCGAGCCCGCCGAGTTAGGCAAACCCGAAGTTGTCCATACGCCGCCCGTCGGCAAACCCCACATCCATCTCGTCAACACCTAAGGACCAACCATCATGACCCGCACCGAAGTCACCGACCTCATCCTCGCCGCCAAGCACAAGAAAGGCCTCAAGTGGGCCGACATCGCCAAGAAAGTCGGCCAGAGCAAGGAATGGACAACCGCCGCGCTCCTCGGCCAGATGACGCTCGACAAGAAGCAGGCCAACACTGTCGGCAAGCTGCTCGGTCTCTCGCCCGAAGCCGTCGACCAGCTGCAGATGGTGCCGTACAAGGGCAGCCTGCCGAGCGCCGTGCCGACCGATCCGCTGATCTATCGTTTCTATGAACTGATCATGGTGTATGGCATCACCATCAAGTCGCTGATCCACGAGGAGTTCGGCGACGGCATCATGAGCGCGATCGATTTCTCGATGGATATTTCGCGGGTGGAGGATCCGAAGGGGGATCGGGTGAAGATTGTTTTGAATGGGAAGTTTTTGCCGTACAAGACGTATTGAGGACAGGGCGCGCGGCGCAACGCCGCGTGTTCGTGGTTGTCATTGCGAGGCAGCGAAGCAATCCAGTTCGTGGATTGGCGCGAAGCACGACTGAGTAGTGAGTGGCTTCGCAGGACTGCTGACCGTTGGCCGGGGGTAGCCCGGCAGCTAGTTACTTTTCTTGTCTCGCCAAGAAAAGTAACCAAAAGAAGGCGACCCCGACAGTCCCGAATTCCCGAAGATCAAGCGCGTCGGGCGGGCGGCAAAGAACTCGCCCCGCCTTGTTGTTTTGATTTTGTTTTTTGCGGGCGGGGCTCAAACACCTTTGCCGCTGATCCACCCGACACACTTAATCTTCGGCGAGTCTGTAAGGGGAGAAAGTCAAAACCAGGGCGGTGATGACTGGACTGCTCGTGTACTTATGTTGAGTCGCAAAGTTAATGGCGATATTCAGAATGGCGGATTAGGTGTGGCTTTGCCGCGGAGCCGCGCAACGGACTGCCTTCTAATTTGAATGTTGTGGCTTGAGAGAAAATCACGCCAATATCCCATCACGTCAATCATGAACTTGTAGAGTTCGTACTTCTGGCCATCAGATACGGTGATGGTTATGTCAGGAGCAAGGACTGGAATTGTGCGAATTTCACCGTGCTCATTCATGTAAAGATCTACGAACTTGCTTTTCCTCAACCCCACACGTTTTGTCTCTGCCGTTCTTGCCACAAGAGTGCGAGTGCGTAAGGTGAAGTGCTTTGTTGAGTTGGCAATGTCTGCCACGGCAACTAGAAGTGGTTCTTTCGCCCAGCGTTCTTCAAAAGGCTGACGATTTTGCTTCTCTATTTTCCCCAAGCGCTCTACAAAGTAATCGCGCATTGAATGTGCCGTGACACAAAAGTTGAAGAAATGATCAGCTTTGTGAACGGTGTCTCTTTGGTGGTAAGCGCGATACAACTCGCGCTCGAGTTTTCGGTAAAGCGCTTCTAGCGATGACAGTGTGGGAGTTAGCGACACTGGTTACCTTTCTTACGCATATCCCCCATACCGATGCATCGGCGTCAACACAATATCCTCGTGATAGTGATGATGCAGCGTATCCAGCAGCTTCGCATGGATGCCGCCGAATCCGCCATTGCTCATCATCAGCACATGGTCGCCCGGCCGCGCATCCGCCACCAGCTGGCTGACGAGTTTGTCGAGGTCGTCGAACACGCGCGCCTTGTCGCCCAGCGGGGCCAGGGCAACGGCTGCATCCCAGCCGAGGTTGGCGCCGTAGCAGTAGACGAGGTCGGCGTTGGCGAGGCTGTCGGGCAGCGCGGCTTTCATGACGCCGAGCTTCATGGTGTTGGAGCGCGGCTCCAGCACGGCGAGGATGCGCGCCTTGCCAACCTTCGCCCGCAGGCCTTCGACGGTGGTGGCAATAGCGGTGGGATGGTGGGCGAAGTCGTCGTAGACGGTGATGCCGTGCACGGCGCCACGGATTTCCATGCGGCGCTTGACGTTCTCGAAGCGGCTCAAGGCATCGATCGCAACGGCGGCGGGCACGCCGGCGTGGCGCGCGGCGGCGATCGAGGCGAGTGCGTTCATGCGGTTGTGCTCGCCGATGAGCGCCCATTTCACGCGGCCCTGCAATGCGCCGTCGAAGAAGACATCGAAGTGGCCGTTGGCATCGACTTCGCCGGCGGTCCAGTCGTCGCTGCCGCCGAAGTGCTCGACCGGGGTCCACAGGCCGCGCTCGAACACGCGGTCGAGGCTGGCTTCGCGGCCGTTGGCGACGATGAGGCCGTTGCCGGGCACGGTGCGCACCAGGTGGTGGAACTGGGTCTCGATGGCGGCGAGGTCGGGGAAGATGTCGGCGTGGTCGTATTCGAGGTTGTTGAGGATGACGGTGCGCGGGCGGTAGTGGACGAACTTGGAGCGCTTGTCGAAGAAGGCGGTGTCGTATTCGTCGGCTTCGATGACGAAGAAGGGACTGTCGGTGAGCCGGGCGGACAGGCCGAAATTCTGCGGGATGCCGCCGACGAGGAAGCCGGGGTGCATGCGCGCGTCTTCGAGGATCCACGCCAGCATGGCGGAGGTGGTGGTCTTGCCGTGGGTGCCGGCGACGGCCAGCACCCATTTGTCCTTGAGCACGTTGTCGGCCAGCCACTGCGGGCCGGAGGTATACGCAAGGCCACGTTCGAGAATGGCTTCCATCAGCGGGTTGCCGCGGGTGACGACGTTGCCGACGACGAAGATGTCGGCGCCGATGTCCGCTTGCTTCGCGTCATAGCCTTCGATGAGGTCGATGCCGAGGGCGCGCAGCTGGTCGGACATCGGCGGGTAGACGTTGGCGTCGCAGCCGGTGACAGTGTGGCCGGCGGCGCGGGCGATGGCGGCGATGCCGCCCATGAATGTGCCGCAGATACCGAGAATGTGCAGATGCATGATCTTGAGGGGTCAGGGTTCAGGTTTGGCGCGGATTATCCCACAGCGCGGGCGCGCGCCTGCTGGATCAGGTGGGTCAGCAGGGCGCGCAGTTTGGCAGGGCGCAGCGGCTTGTGCAGCAGCGGAAAGCCGGCCCGGCTGATGCGCAGGATGGTGTCGGGCGCGGTGTCGCCGGTGACCAGAATGGCGGGGATGTCGCGGCCTAATTTTTGCCGCAGGCGGGTGATGACTTCGATGCCGTCGGTGTCGTCGGGCAGGCGGTAGTCCGAGACGATGACATCGGGCACGCGGGCGATGCTGTCGAGCCATTGCATGGCCTCTTCTGCGCTGTGCGCGGTAACCAGGTCGATATTCCAGTTGTCGAACAGCTCGGCCATGCCGCGCAGGATCGCGCTTTCGTCGTCCACCAGCAGCACCAGTGCGTCGGCCGGGATGGGGCCGGGTGGGCTGGCAACGGTGGATGGCTGGATCCGCTGGGTGTCGCCGCACGGCACCTCGATGCTGAATATCGAGCCGTGGTCCGGGCGCGAGCGCAGGTCCACCCGGTGTCCCAGCAGCCGCCCCAGGCGCGACACGATGGCAAGCCCCAACCCCAGTCCTTTGCTGCGATCGCGCGCCGGGTTATGCAACTGGACGAATTCGTGGAACACGCTTTCCTGCTGATCGGGCGGGATGCCGCGCCCGGTGTCGATCACGCTGATGCGCATCATGCGGCCGCGGCGGCGGCAAGCCACCAGCACGCCGCCGTCGTCTGTGTAGCGGATGGCGTTGGCGATCAGGTTGACCAGGATGCGTTCGATCAGCAGCGGGTCGCTGTACAGCGTGGCGTCGCACGGGCGAAAACGCAGCCGCAGCTGTTTTTCCGCCGCCAGCGCACTGAACTGGTGGTCGAGGTCGAGCAGCATTTGCTGTAGCGAGAAATGCACCGGATGTACCTCGATGGTCCCTGCATCCAGCCGCGAAATATCCAGCAGCGCATTGAACAGCAGTTCCATCGCCGCGGTGGAGGCTTCGATATTGTCGATCAGGGTTTGCGCTTCGGTTTGATGATTGCGCGCCTTCAGTGCGGCGACAAACAGCGACAGCGCGTGCAGCGGCTGTCGCAGGTCGTGGCTGGCTGCGGCAAAGAAGCGCGACTTGGCGTGATGCGCGCGCTCGGCCATGTCCTTTTTCGCGGCGAGATCGGCGGTGGCCTCGCGGATGCGTTTTTCCAGTTCGCCGCGATGCGTCTGCAACGCTTCGGCCATGTTGTTTACCCCGGTGGCCAGCACGCCGACTTCGCCTTGCGGCGGCAGTTGCGTGCGCACCGTGAGGTCGTCGCACGCCAGCCGCCCCACCACCTGCCCGATATGGCGCAGCTGCCCGGCCAGCCGGTTGGACAACCGCCACGCCAGCGCGCCGGTGAGCGCCAGCGCCACCAGCATCAGCAGCGCGGCGTGGATCAGGGTGTCGCGCTTGAACGCGCTGATCTGGTCGAGCGATACCCAGACTTCCGCACGCCCCAGCAGCTCGTTGAGCGGGGCAGCGCTGGCGGCGTACAGGGGGTCGTCGCTGAAATCGCCGGCGGGCAAACGAATCTCGGTGCGTTGCCCGTAATAATCATCCAGGGTGGCTCCGCGCAAGCTGACGCCCGTGCTGGCGACCAGCCGCCCGCGGGCATCGGTGATGCGGGCGAAGGCCAGCTGACTGTTTTCAGCCTCGGTTTTGAGCAGCGCGTCCATCCGTGCCGTGTCGCCGCTGGCCAGCGCATAGGGCAAGGCATCGGCCAGGTGGCGGGCAGCATTGGTGGCGCGTGCATGCAGTGTGCCTTCGGCGGTGGCGAGGGCCTGGGTGGTGAAGTAGGCCACCATCCCGAATTCGGTCAGCAGGGCGGGCAGCAGCGCAATCACCAGCATCCGGCTGCGAATGCTGGAAAGCGACAGACGGTTGAACAGGGCACGCAGGAAATTCACGAGGCGTGGGTCAGCCGCTGAATGGCAAGCACGGCTTCGGTTCGATTGGTGACGCCAAAGGCGCGGAAAATTGCGGCAATGTGCACCTTCACCGTGCTCTCCGACATCGCCAGCATGCCGGCGATGGCCTTGTTGGCGCAGCCCTGCGCCAATAGACGCGCCACTTCAAGCTGGCGTGCAGTCAGACCGCTGTGCTGCAGCGCCTCGAAGTCGGCGGGCCCCACCGTGTGCAGGCCGGCAAGGCTGTTGCCCAGGCAGGCCGGCACATAGAGGTCACCCGCCAGCACCTGCCGCAACGCGGCCAGCATCCCTGCCGTGGAGGTGGCTTTTGGAATGTAGCCGAGCGCGCCGGCTTCCAGCGCGCTGCGAATGTCGTGCGGCGATTCCGACGCCGACAGCACCACCAGCGGAATGTCGGGAAAGCGGCTGCGGTACTGCGCGATGCCCTGCATGCCGACGAAACCCGGCATGTTCAGATCGACCAGTGCCAGATCGAGATCGGCGTGCGCAGTGGTTTGCGCAAACAGGCTGGGGTAATCGTGGGCGTCGATGATCTCCACTGCGGACTCCAGCTGCGACAGCACCTGCCGCACCCCCTCGCGCATCAGCGGGTGATCGTCGGCCAAGAGGATATTCATGTGGGCGCTCCCTGCATGGCGGGAATTTTAGCGCCCCGTGCGGTTTCGTGTGCGTCTGACTGGGGGCTGGGTGCAGCGATATTCTATTTGCCGCGCACTTTGCGCAGGCCTTCGTCGATGGCAGCCTCCAGATATCCGAAGTAGTAGTCCGGAATCAGCAGGCCGACGACGGCTTCGCTGGCCGCCACGCCCTGGGTGTCGAGCACCATGACGGTGGGCACCAGGAACACCTTGTGGGCAGCGGCGAACGCGCCTTCGGTGGTGGGCTTGCCATCGAACCCGGTCAGCGGTGTCGTGGCATCGACGGTGACTTCGCGGATGATGGCGCGGGTGCGGTAGGCCGGGTCCTTGTGCATGGGCACCAGGTATTCGCGTTTGACGCGCTCGCAATACGGGCAGGTGGGGCTGGTGAAAACCACCAGGATGGGCACCTGGCGCTGGGCGGCCGTGCGCGCGTCGGCCTGGAAATTCTTCGCATGAACCAGGCCGTCCGCCGCGCTGGCTGCGCCGGGCAGCGTCAGGCCCCATGCTAAAATCAAGGCCCAGGCTGCGATCAGTCGCCTCATAGATGTCGTCCCTTCAGGTGGATGCGGATACGTCATGGCGTGAGTGTCGCGTCATTCTTTGCCAAATCAAACAGTCCATTTTTACCGCCATGCACACCCTGACCATTGCCTCCCGTGAAAGTGCCCTTGCCATGTGGCAGGCGGAGCATATCCGCGACCGTCTGCGCGCGCTGCATCCCGGCTGCACGGTGAACATTCTGGGCATGACCACGCGCGGCGACCAGATCCTCGATGTCACGCTGTCCAAAGTCTGCGGCAAGGGCCTGTTCGTCAAGGAACTCGAGGTCGCTCTGGAAGCGGGCCAGGCCGATCTGGCGGTGCATTCGATGAAGGACGTGCCGATGGACCTGCCAGCGGGGTTCGAACTGGCGGTGATCGGCGAACGCGAAGACCCGCGCGACGCTTTCGTGTCGAACCGCTACCAACGCCTGTCCGACCTGCCGCCCGGCGGGGTGGTCGGCACCTCCAGCCTGCGCCGCGAAGCGCAGCTGCGCGCCCGTTACCCGCACCTCACGGTGAAGCCGCTGCGCGGCAACGTCGGCACCAGGCTGAAAAAGCTCGACGAAGGCCAGTTCGACGCGATCCTGCTCGCCGCCGCCGGCCTGAAGCGGCTTGGCCTGGGCGATCGCATCAAAAGTCTGCTCAGCGTCGAAGACAGCATCCCCGCCGCCGGCCAGGGCGCGCTCGGCATCGAGATTCGCAGCGGCAATGCCGAAGTGGCCGACATGCTGGGCGCGCTCAACCATCCCGAGACGGCCGCCTGCGTGCGCGCCGAACGCCAGGTCAGCCGCGTGCTCGGCGGTAGCTGCCAGGTGCCGCTGGGCGCGCACGCGGTGCTGCAGGACGGCCGGCTGGTGCTGAACGGTTTCGTGGCGAATCCGGACGGCAGCAGCTTCATTCATGATCGCGCTGAAGGCGACGTGCGCGACCCCGAAGCGGTCGGCCAGGCGCTCGCCGACAAGCTGCTGGCGAAGGGCGCGCGCGCCATTCTCGACAATCTGCCTGCATGAGCGGACCGCTGGCGGGACGCACCGTGCTGGTGACGCGACCCGCCCATCAGGCGGTGGCGCTGACGCAGGCGATCCGCGCGGCGGGCGGCACGGCGTTCGAGTTCCCCGCGCTCGACATCGAGGCGGTGCCGCTGGAGGCATTGGCCATGCCGCTGGTGCGGCTGGCCGAGGCTGACATGGCGATTTTCACCAGTCCCAATGCGGCGCAGTTCGGCATGGCCGCGATCCGCGCCGGCGGTGCGCTGTCCGGTGCCATCCAGGTTCTTGCCATCGGGCCCGGCACCGCGCGCGCACTGCAGGCGCAGGGCGTCAGCGGCATCGTCACGCCGGATGGCCAGGACAGCGAAGCGCTGCTGGCGCTGCCGCAACTGGCGGAGGTTGCAGGCAAGCGAGTGGTGATCGTGCGCGGCGTCGGCGGCCGTGCGCTGCTGGCCGATGCGCTGTGTGCGCGCGGCGCCCAGGTGGATTTCATGGAATGCTAC
>DATMWS010000009.1:0-3003 GCA_035562135.1 Thiobacillus sp.
GCCGATGCTGACCTTGGGCAGGATCACGCTGTCCTTGATCAGGCTGTAGTTTTCCACCGTGGTGGCAAAAAACAGCACCGAGCGCTTGACCCGCGCGCCCGACAGGATGCAGCCGCCAGCGATCAGCGAATCGATCGCCTCGCCGCGCCGGCCTTCGTCGTCTAGGATGAACTTGGCGGGCGGATATTGCGGCTGATAGGTCCAGATCGGCCAGTCGCGGTTGTACAGATTGAGTTCGGGTTCCACCGAGCACAATTCCATATTGGTCTGCCAGTAGGAGTGCAGCGTCCCCACATCGCGCCAGTAGGCCGGTTTGCCTTCCTTGTTGCGGAAGGGGAAGGCCATCGCACGGGCTTCGCCGATGTTGCCGGGAATGATGTCCTTACCGAAATCGTGGCTGGACTTTGCATTGCCGGCGTCATCGATCAGCGTCTTGTAGAGAAAGTCCTTGGAAAAAATATAGATGCCCATCGACACCAGTGCGGTATCGGGTTTGCCCGGGATGCAGTCTGGTTTTTTGGGCTTCTCGGTGAAATGGGTGATGCGCATGTCCTCGTCGACCGACATCACGCCGAATCCACTCGCCTCGGACACCGGCACCTCGATGCTGCCGACGGTGAAATCTGCACCGGTCTTCACGTGATACAGCAGCATTTCCGAGTAGTCCATGGTGTAGACATGGTCGCCGCCCAGCACCAGCACATATTCGGGGCGGTGGCGCTGCATGATGTCGAGATTCTGGAACAGCGCATCGGCCGTGCCCTGGTACCACTCCTTCTTGTGGGTGCGCTGCTGCGCCGGCAGGATTTCCACGAACTCGCCGATCTCGGCGCGCATGAACCCCCACGCGCGCTGCAGGTGGCGAATCAGTGAATGCGACTTATATTGCGTGAGCACGCCGATTTTACGGATGCCCGAGTTGACGCAGTTCGACAGCGCGAAGTCGATGATGCGGTACTTGCCGCCAATCGGTACCGCCGGCTTGGCGCGCCAGGCCGTCAGGTCCATCAGCCGCGAGCCTTCGCCGCCTGCCAGCACCAGCGCCAGCGTCCTGCGCGTGAGGTCAGTCACCATTTTCGGTTCGGTGTAATAGCGGTAGAGCCGTGTCTGTTCGTCCTTGGAAATAGTCATGTCCCGCTCCTGATTGCTGCTGGTTTGGAATGAAATGTGATTCGAAAAAGTTGATCAAGGTGAGGCAAATGCAGTTGCAATCGCGCCCTGCACCCCCAGCCGGCTGTGGGTGATCAGAAAAATAGGCGTGCGCTCGACCTCGCTGCGCATGCGCCCCTTGTCGGTGGCTACCCCCATGAAGCGAGGCGACTGCATCCGCGCCTGCAGGTGCACCGCAACGCCACCCGCTACATACAGCCCACCGCGCGGCTGGAACATCAATGCCACATTGCCGACCCACGCCGCGTATATATCGATGAACAGATCGAGCGCTGCCTCGGCAGCCGCATCGCCCGTCCCGGCGCGCGTGGCCAGGGCCGCACCGTCGATCGGCTCGTCGGGCAGCGCGGTGTTTTGCTCGGTGCAGCAGAAACGATACAGATCGCTCATCGCCAACCCTGACACCACACGTTCCCACGATACATGGCCATAAAGGGTGCGCAACTGTTCCAGCAGACGCGCCTGCATCACATTGGCCGGCGCGAAGTCGATGTGCCCGCCTTCGCTGGCGAAACTGCGGGTGCGACCACTGGCATCAGCCAGCATGAAGGCCAACCCCAGCCCGGTGCCGGCACCGGTGATGGCACGCACGCCACCCGGCTCGACTGCCTGCGGGTTGAGCACGATAACATCGGCCGCTGTCAGTGTCGCCACGCCGGCTGCGGCCGCCTGAAAATCGTTGATGAAGCGCACGCTGGCAATGCCAAGCGTGGCCCGCATGTCAGCGGCATCGAGCGTCCAGTCCAGATTGGTGAGCGTGGTGTGTTGTGCATGCAAGGGCCCCGGCAGCGCCAGCAACAGGCAATCCGGGAAAACCGGCAGCTGTGCATCGGCCATAAACTGGCGGATCAGATCGCCCGCCGTTGCAAACGCCGCACTCGCATATACCTGCTCGAAACGCAGTTGCTGTACCCCGTCCGCTTCACCCCTCACCCACGCCAGCCAGCTCTTGGTTCCGCCAATGTCGCCTGCAATTAACTCCATATTTAAACTATAGGCCAGTGGTGCGCCGGCCCATGCGCCGATAGGAATTGATGAGTGCATTGGTCGAGGCATCGTGGCTATCCACGGGCGCATCGGCATGCAGTTCGGGCAGGATGCGGCTGGCGAGCTGTTTCCCGAGCTCCACCCCCCACTGGTCGTAGGAATTCAGGTTCCAGATCACGCCCTGCACAAAGATCTTGTGTTCATAGAGCGCGATCAGCATGCCCAGCGCGTGCGGCGTGAGCTTCTGCAGCAGGATTGCATTGCTGGGATGGTTGCCGTCGAACACCTTGTGCTGCACGAACGGGCCGGCCTGCGCCGCCCCTTCAAGCGAGCCCATTTCACGCTGCGTCTCCTCGCGCGTGCGGCCGCGCATCAGCGCCTCGGTCTGCGCCAGAAAATTGGCGATCAGGATGTCGTGGTGTTCCTGCAGTTCGGTAGGCGGCTCGACCGAGACGATGAAATCGGCCGGAATCAGCCGGGTGCCCTGATGCAGCAGCTGGTAGAACGCATGCTGACCATTGATGCCGGTGGCACCCCAGATGATGGGGCCGGTGGCGTAGTCCACCGCCTTGCCGTCGCGGTCGACCGACTTGCCGTTGCTTTCCATGTCGGCCTGCTGCAGATAGGCGGGCAGGCTGCGCAGATAGTGGTCATACGGCAGAATGGCGTGCGACTCCGCGCCGAAGAAATTGTTGTACCAGACCCCCAGCAGCGCCAGGATCACCGGCATGTTCTGGCCGAGCGGCGCATGGCGGAAGTGCTCGTCCATCTCATGCGCGCCGGCCAGCAGTTCGTTGAAGCGCTCCGCCCCCACCGCCAGCACGATCGACAACCCGATCGCCGACC
>DATMWS010000010.1:0-3551 GCA_035562135.1 Thiobacillus sp.
GTGCACCATTGCTGTTCGCAAGGGACGCCATCATGGTTTCCATCCATCTGGACATCGGGACAGTTTCTCAAGAAGAACGTCGCCTCAGCGCAGGAAGTCATTTGTGAGCAATGGGTTCGACCATCGCACCGGAAGCCTGCAGAGGAGCCCTGATCAGCGGACGGGCTTGAGTTCGGCGCGGATTCGATGGCGTTCGCGGCTGCGTGGGTGCTGGATCTTCGGGAGTACTTGTCATAACCGTACACCCCCAGAGCGACCAAGACGACCAGCGGGACGATCTGCGCAAGTCGGCTTCGCTTCTGTCGCGAACGTGCTGGCTCACGATGGCAGACGCGAGGCGCATTGGCGCGTGCAGGACGCGAAACAGTTTTCGCTCGCTTCTTTCCGCCCTTGTCAGTTTCGATCTCAAACGACACCAATTCCCCGAGCCGCGGTCGCTGACCGTCTTTCGGAACCCCGGCGGCCACTTGAAATTCCTCCACCTGTGGCCAGGTCAAATTCCTCCAGGGGCGCAGACAGGAGGGTGGGGATTGTTACTCGGAACGGGTAGCTTTGGCAAGGCGGCTGGCGGCCTCTTTTAGGCGGTAGCTTTTGCCGCGGAACTCCAACAGCACGCTGCGGTGCAGGAGGCGGTCGAGGATGGCGGTGGTGAGGGCGGCGTCGCCGAGATACTTGTGCCAGTCCTCGATGATGCGGTTTGAGGTGATGAGCGAGCTGCTTCGCAGCTTGTAGCGCTTGTGCAGGATCGATTGCAGGGCGTCGGCGGCCTCGGCCGGGAGTTGGCGGGCCAGGAACAGGTCGTCGAGCACGAGCAGATCGGCGTCGATGACGGGCTTGAGGAGCTTGCGCTTGTCGGCGGGCGAAGCCTGGCCGAGGCTGGCGAGCAGTTCATCGGCTTCCGCGTAGATCACGCGTAGCCCCGAGCGCAGTGCCGCATAGGCGATGGCCTTGGCGACGTGGCTCTTCCCAGTGCCGGGTTGACCGATCAGGAGTGCGCTGTCGCCCTCGGCGATGAACTTCAGGGTATGCAGCTCGAAGCAGGTGCGCTTGGGGATCTTGGGGTTGTAGCCCCAGTCGAACTCCGCCAGCGAAGCGCGCTCCTCCAGACCGGAGAGCTGGTAGCGGCGCTCCAGCAGCCGGGATTGGCGCCGATCCAGCTCATCCTGGAGCAGGGCCGAGAAGGTCTCGATAAATGACAGGTTGGAGGCCTGGGACTCGATCAGGCGCGTCTCGAGGGTGGCGCGCACGCCCGACAGGCGCAGCTGTTTGAGGGTTTTTTCGATTTCGATCAGGCTCATGCTCATGGCTCAGGGTCTCCTGGACGGTGGGTAACGGGTGGTATCTGTGGTGGGGATGGGTTGGCGCTGAGGCTGGAGGGTGCGGGTTTCTCGGCGCCGAGCCTGCTGGGGCGGCTGTTCCGTCAAGGGCGGGCGAGCGCTTTTCTCGCCCGGGCGACAGCCGTACCCTTGACGGCCCCCAGAGAAGTACGCTCCTGGCGGGTCGGCAGGCAGTTCTTTCGCCTGCCGGCCTGCCTCACGGCGAGTGCGGGGGGTTGGGGGCGGCGCCCCCAAGGTGTTGCGGCGCTCGCTCATGCGCAGCGCTCGGGCTGTGGTGGCTCGCACAGCGGTAGCTGCACGCTTTGGGTGTCCTGCGGGAGTGCGGGGATACTTGGCTGGCACTGCTCAGGGCGCACGCTGCGGTTGAAGAACGCGGCGTACTCAGCGCTGTCACGGATGAGCTCGTGCTGCTGGGTGAGCGGCGAGGCAGCGTGGATGAGGGGCAATTCCGGCGCGCTCCCATCGAGCCGGGCGATGGCCTGAGCGAGCAGTTGCTCGGCGCTCGCGCGCACGGCCTTGTAGGAGTAGATGTTGCGCGCCAGCGCGCTGGCGGCGGCCTGCTCCAGGATGCAGGCCGGATAGCGCGGGTGTAGCCCCACGATGCCCCACATGCTCTTCTGCGCTTCCCGGCCACGGCGCTCGAACAGCTCGCTACACAGCGCGTGGGTCTGCGGGCCGATTTGCTCGGCGCGCTTGAGGATCTGATGGGTCTGCCGGGAGGGATTGAACACGCGCTCGGCATCGGGCAGCTTGACTTCGCCCTTGCGGGCGGCGCGCGCATGGCGGCGGATCAGCGCCAGCGTGTGCAGGTCGCGGATTTCGATCTCGTGCTCATAGACGCGCACCAACACCTCGGAACCGATGGGCGCCGGGCGCGCGGCATACCAGGCGCTGTCGACCTGAACGGTGGTGTCGTCCTGCACCGTGCGCACGCCCTCCTCGAAGTAGCGGAAGCCCTCGATGGGCAGCGCCCTGAGGTGGGCCCGCTCCTCCTGGAACATCTCCTCGACCTGGCGCTTGGCGCGGCCGTGGATGCGCTGGGCGGCCCATTTCTCTTCCCAGTGCATGAGATAGGCGTTCTGCGCCTCGATGGATTCGAAGCGACGCCCCTTCAGGGCCGTGGCCTGGGTGTGCTGAATCGCATTTTCCACGCTACCCTTGCGGTTCGGGTCGCGCACCCGGGCCGGGTCGGCCACGACCCCGTAGTGGGCGAGCATCGCCGCGTACAGGCGGTTCAGTTGCGGCTCGTAGATGTCCGGGGTGATGACCCCCTCTTTCAGATTGTCGAGGACTGCATACTGGGGGCAACCCGTGAAGTACCGGAAGGCATGCTCGTGAAGCCGTGCCCACACCTCGCTGCTCGACTTCCACACTACCTGCCGATACGAGCGGCGCGAGTAGCGAAGCGTCATCACGAACAGCCGCGGTTTGCGATACCGGCCGCCGGGATGAAGCGTGGGCGCACCCTCGCCATAATCGACCTGGGCCTCCTCGCCGGGCAGAAATTCCAGCCGGTCGAACTGCTCGGGCGCCTGGGTGCGCAAACTCCGGCAGAAGCGCTTGACGCTGTTGTAGCGGCCCTCAAAGCCGAAGCGATCCACCAGATCCTGGTAGATCGCCGTGGCGTTGCGGCCCAGGCGCACCTGCGCCTCAATCCACGCCCGGTGCGGCTCACAGGCCGAACGCGCGTGCGCCGGCAGCGCCCGCGGCGATACGCCGGCCCCATCGGCCGGTGGCCAGGGTGGGGGAATTTGAATGGCCACCCCCGCCGACCCGGTGGCCATGGGGGAATTTGCCGGCGCCCCGTCCGCCGCAGCGCCCATCGCCTGGGCGAGCTTACGGATCGTCTTGCGATCAATCCCCGTCTTACGACCGATCTCGCGCTGCGAGACCCCATTGTGCAGCAGCGTTACGACCGTGCTCTTCTGATTCGGCTTCAAGACATTCACCTCCGTACCCCCTCGTGAAATCGAGGGGCGATGATGTCCTGTTTGCGCCGCCACCTACCATGCCGACAATTAGCTCATTGGCATGCGGCTGGGTGGGGGATTTTCAAGTGGCCATAAGTGGAGGAGTTTGGGTGGCCGCCGGGGAGGAGTACCCGCAACATGATTCGCCCGGTCTCTTTCTTCCGGCCTTTGACTTTGGCGAGTTCGGACCGGAACTGGAGCAGCTCTTCCCGCGACAGGCTTCCGACATCGCGCTGCCCGAACG
>DATMWS010000011.1:0-10453 GCA_035562135.1 Thiobacillus sp.
ACCGACTTCACCGACCAGGGCGATTTCAGTCCAAGAAGATGTTCGTACAGGACGGTGTCTTTCATGATGACAGCAGCGAATTTAAGAAACAGAATTCTCAGGCATCGTGGGAAAATTCACAGTGAAATTGAGGAAGAACCTGTATTTTATGGAAACACCGCTGCACGTCGCCAGTTACAACATCCACAAGGGCCTGTCGCAATTCAACCGGCGGCTGACGGTGCACGAACTGCGCGACCGCCTCGGCACACTGGGAACCGACATCGTGTTCCTGCAGGAAGTGCAGGGCCGCCACGGGCTGCACGCCAGCCGTTTTCAGCACTGGCCGGCCCGGCCGCAGACCGAGTTTCTGGCGGGACACATCTACACCGATTTCGCCTACGGCAAGAACTGCGTCTATGACACCGGCCATCACGGCAATGCCATCCTGTCGCGCTACAAGATTCTCTCCTGGGAGAACGAGGATATTTCCGCCCACGCGTATGAAAGCCGCGGCATGCTGCATTGCGAAATTGAGGTGCCCGGCATGGCCACGCCGGTGCACTGCATCAACGTCCATCTGGGGCTGACCGAGCGCGGGCGCAAGCGCCAGCTGGCGATGATCGCCGCGCGCGTGCGCGCCATGGTGCCGGACGACGCGCCGCTGATTCTGGCGGGCGACTTCAACGACTGGCAGCTGCGCGTCGGGCGCTATTTCGAGGACGAACTGGGGCTGGTCGAAGTATTCGAAACCCACCACGGCAGGGCGGCGCGCAGTTACCCGTCCATCCTGCCGCTGTTCCAGCTCGACCGCATCTATGTACGGCGCTTCACCATCCAGGCCGCGCACGTCCACACCGGCAACGCCTGGCACCGTATTTCCGACCACGCCGCGCTGACTGCCAAGCTTAGCCTCGCCTGATGACTGCGCGCAGCCGCTTGCCCTTTGTGGGACTTCGACCTTTCACGGGTTAAAAACCCGTGAAAGGTCGTATGCCCCACAGGGACTCCGACTTTCTATAGGCTAAAGCCTATGAAAGGTCGTATGCGCAATTTATTCTTACGCGGCGTCGAGCCGGTTCCCGGCAACCATGTGCGGCTGCTCCAAAGCGGCGCCGAATTCTTCCCGGCGCTGATCGCAGCGATCGACGCCGCGCACACCGAAGTTCATCTCGAAACCTATATTTTCAACGCCGACCCAACCGCCGGGGCAGTGCGCGACGCGCTGATGCGCGCAGCCCGGCGCGGGGTGCGGGTGCGGTTGCTGATCGATGGCGTGGGCTCGCGCGAGTTGCCGGCCGGCTGGCTGGATGCGCTCAAAACGGCGGGCGCCAGTGTGTTGACCTACCGCCCGATAGTAAGCGGCTGGCTTTCCAATCCTCACAATCTGCGGCGGCTGCATCGCAAGCTGGCGGTGATCGATGCGCGCATTGCATTGGTCGGCGGCATGAACCTCATGGACGATTTCGAGCCGGTACGCTTTGACGCGCCGCGGCTCGATTTCAGCGTCGAAGTCCAAGGCCCGCTGCTTGCCCCCATTCATCGGCATGTGCGTCGCCTGTGGCGGCTGGTGGCCTTGACGCAGCTGCAGGCGGGCGAGCGCAAGCCTGAGATCAAGCCTTCCTGGCCGACCGACGGCCATGTGCGCGCCGCCTTCGTGGTGCGTGACAACTTCGCCCATCGCCGCGACATCGAGCGTGTGTACCTTGCCGCGCTGGCGCTGGCGCGCGACGAAATCATTCTCGCCAACGCCTATTTCCTGCCCGGCCATCGGTTCAGACGATTGCTGAAAAATGCCGCCGCGCGCGGCGTGCGAGTGCACCTGCTAGTGCAGGGGCACACTGACCACCCCTTTTTTCTGGCCGCCGCGCGTGCCCTGTATCACGACCTGCTCGCCGCCGGCGTGGCAATTTACGAATACCAGGCCAGCGAACTGCACGCCAAGGTGGCGGCGGTCGACGGCCACTGGGCGACGGTGGGCTCCAGCAACATCGACCCGTTCAGCCTGTTGCTCGCGCGCGAGGCGAATATCGTCGTCAATGACGTAGCGTTTGCGGGCGACCTGCAGCAGCGCCTGCACCAAGCCATCGGCCAGTCCATCCCGCTCAACCCCGCCGACTGGCAGCGCCGTCCCTGGCCGCAGCGCATGCTGTCGTGGCTGGCTTATGGCGGCGTGCGGCTGATGGTTGGCCTGGCGGGGGTCAGGCGCTGGGTGTGATTCAGGGGCGTAGCCGTGCCAGAAACCGATCGAACTGCGGGGCAAACGCCTGCCAATCCGCCTGCGACAAGGCAGCCGGCCCAAAATGACCACCCTGGCACGCGCGAGCCTTCCATGAAATCGCGCATGCCCAGCCGTTCGCGGATATTTTCGGTGCTGTAGAACTCGCCCCGAGGCGACAGGGGGGAAAGCGCCTTATTTCAATCAGCTCGGCCGCCAGCGGAATGTCGGCCGTAATTACCAGGTCGCCGCACATAAGCTCCTGCACAATGTGCTGGTCGGCCACCTACGATCTTGCATGGCGCGTAGCAAGGCGCCTTTAAAGTTGCGCCGCCTTGAAGGTGTCGCACTGCCCCGGATCGCCGCTTTGCATGCCGCGGCTGAACCAGCGCATCCGCTGGTCCGACGAACCATGGGTGAAGGATTCCGGCACCACGACCCCGCGCGCCTGTTTCTGCAGGCGGTCGTCGCCCACCCCGGCCGCGGCCGCCAGCGCTTCCTCGGTGTCGCCGGGCTCCAGAACCTGCCGCGCCTGGTTGGCGTGGTGCGCCCACACACCGGCAAAGCAGTCGGCCTGCAATTCCATCCGCACCTGCATCGCGTTGCCCTCAGCTTCGCCCGCACGCTGGCGCACCGCATGGACTTTCTCGGAAACACCCAGCAGCGTCTGCACATGGTGGCCGACCTCGTGCGCCACCACGTAGGCCTGCGCAAAGTCGCCCGGCGCGTCGTGGCGTTGCGCCAGATCGTTGAAGAAGCTCATGTCCAGATAAAGCTTGTGGTCGCCCGGGCAGTAAAATGGCCCCATCGCCGCCTCGGCAAAACCGCACGCCGACTGCACCGCGCCGGAAAACAGCACCAGTGTGGGCGGATGGTACTGCTGGCCCGAGTTGCGGAACAGTGTGCCCCACACGTCTTCCGTATCCGCCAGCACCACCGACATGAATTCCTTCAGCCGTTCCTCCTCCGGGCTGAATGTGGTCGGCTGTTCTTCCTGCGTTGGCGCGAGCGTGCCCGCCTGGTTCAGCACCACCGAAGGATCGATGCCGAAATACATCGCCACCAGCGCCAGCACGATCGCCCCAATGCCGCCGCCGACCAGGCTCTTTTTGCCGACGCGCATCCCGCGCCGGTCCTCGATGTTGTCGCTGCGACGTCCGTGTTCCCAGCGCATGGGCTTCTCCTTGCAATTCAGGCGGGTGAGCACGTCATTGTAGCCATGACCCGCGAATCAAGCCCCAATCACAATTAGGTCCTGGGCAACGGCGTGCACGTTTACAGACTGGGATGCATTTGATGCGTGCTACGCTTTACTTGGATTTTTCAAAAAGGAAGGGATAACTCGCGATTGCTGGCACACATCGAACAGGGCGGCGCAACCAGGCATATCGCTGCACATCCCCTCACCCCCCCTGCATTACCTGTTGGCCAAACATCTGGGGCAACAAAAAACCTCCGCCGTTCTGATCGATCTCACCAATTGCTCCACGTCCAGCCTGTAGATCATCAGGTTCTCCGGTAGGCACTGGCACTCGGATGGCGCGATTTTGGGGGATGCCGTGCAGGCAGTCACCGCCGCCCAGTGCCAGGCCGATTGCCTCGTCACCCGCAACCCGCACGATTTCAGGCAAAGCCTGGTTCCTGTCATCACGCCATCCGAGTTTTTGGCTGTGCTTGCTTGAAGCTGTTGCGCTTGTGCAACAAAACAACATTTTTTCCGCCGCGTGGCAGAAAAAACAACAGCTTTGCTTGCTGGTCAGCCCCGGGTCTGGATAATCGATCCCGTCCCCCCAAGCACATATCCGTGCAGGACAGCTCTGCAGAGCTTTTAACCGTAATTGGTTACTCATTTTTCTTTAGGAGAAAGCAATGAAAAAATCCCTGATCGCCCTGGCAGTTGCCGGCGTCGTTTCCGCTCCCGCTTTTGCGGCCACTGCCAACGTCGACGTCTACGGCAAGCTGCACATGGCCGTGTCACTGGTCGACGACCAGCCTTCCAGCATCAACGACGTGCAGATTTCTTCCAACGCCAGCCGCATCGGCTTCAAGGGTGCTGAAGACCTGGGCGGCGGCCTGTCCGCCATTTGGCAGATCGAGTCCGGCGTTAGCCTGGACGAGCAGAACGGCACCTTCGCCAGCCGCAACAGCTTCGTCGGCGTGAAGGGCGGCTTCGGTACCGTGCTGCTGGGCAACCACGACACCCCGCTGAAGCTGGTTGGTCGCGCAGTTGACCTGTTCGGCGACACCATCGCTGACTCGCGCAACGTCATGAACGGCGGTTCCGATACCCGCGCCAAGAACGCCGCGGTCTACATGTCGCCCTCTTTCAGCGGACTGAGCTTCGCTGCTGCCTACCTCACCGATTTCCCCGGCGACACCGCCACCACCGGTGATGTGGATAATAAAAGCGCCTACAACCTGAACGCCACCTACAGCAACGGCCCCCTGTTCCTGGGCCTGGGCTTCGGTGACGGCGATGGCCACGAAGCTGCTGGCCTTGGCAGGCAGTGGCGTGCGGCTGCTGGCTACACCTTCGGCGCCTTCAAGCTTGTGGGTCAGTACGACAGCCTGGACGATGACAATTCCACCAGCACTGTCGGCTTGGTTGGTGACTACTCTGCCTGGATGCTGGGCGGCTCCTTCACCATGGGCGCGATGGTCTTCAAGGCCAACTACATGGATGGCGATATCGACAACAGCTCGGCTGATCCCAAGCAGTGGACCGTCGGCATGGACTACAACCTGTCCAAGCGCACCGCTGTCTATGCGCTGTACACCGACGGCGAATACGTCACCCTCGGCGCAGGTGGTGGCATCAGCGACCGCGTCGGTTCCTGCTCGACCTGTAGCGGCGACGTCTCCGGCTTCTCGGTGGGTTTGACGCACACCTTCTAATTCAGCGCCGGGTTCGCCCGGTTAGAATGACGAAGCAAAAACGGGCTCCTTCGGGAGCCCGTTTTTTATTGAGCGTGGCAGGCGGCGACGGCTGTAATATCGCGGCTCTGTTGCCGGTTTCTTCGATGTTTGTCCAGACACCCGATGATGCATACACCCCATACGTTCTCCTTGCCTCCCGATCTGCAACACGTCATGCAGATGGCGCTCGAATACCGCAAGGGCGGGCGTCCCGCCGAAGCGGCCGCACTCTACCGGCAGCTTCTGACCCGGTATCCGCAGCAGCCGGTCCTGCTCGGGCAACTGGGCGAACTGCTGATGCAACAAGGCGATTTTCAGGCGGCGTTGCCCCTGCTGGAGCAGGCGCGCCAGGCCGCGCCCGGCAATGCGCAGCACTGGCTGGATCAAACCCAGTGCCTGCTCGAACTGGATCACGCGAAAGACGCGAAAAAGCTGATCTCTGAAGCCATCAGCAAAGGCCTGCGCCATCCGCTGGCGGATGAACTGCTCAGGCAGGCCCGCTCGGGAAACAAGAAAAAGTTCGAGAAACCGGTTCCGCTGAGCGAGGCGCTGCGCCAACTCGATGCCTTGCTACAGGCAGGCCGTTACGCTGAGGTGGAAAAGCGGGGCCAGGAACTGCAGCGCCGTCATGCCAAATCTGCCCACGTAGGGTATCTGCTGGGCATGGCCGCGCTGCTTCAGGGGCGCCCGCAGGACGCGATACCCCTGCTCAGGCGCACGGTGGAACTCGATCCCGGCATGGCGCCGGCGTTATATAACCTCGGCTTCGCGCTGGAAAGACTGGACCGTCTGGATGAAGCACTCGCGGCCTATCGGCGGACAGTGGCCGTTGCGCCGCAATTGGCGGATGCGCACAACAATCTGGGCAATGTATTGCAGAGACTCAAGCGCCACGACGAGGCGCTGGCGGCTTATGAGCGCGCCCTCGCCCTGCGGCCGGAAACCGCCGAATATCACATGAACCGGGGCGATGCCCTGCGCGATCTGGAACGGCTGGAGGAGGCGGTGGCGGCTTATGAGACGGCACTCAAGCTCAAGCCCGCCCTGATCGAGGTCGATGTCAATCTCGCCCTGGCCTTGTATCTGCTCGGGCGCTATGAGGAATCCCTAGAGATATCGCAACGTGCAATCGAGCGCCGGCCGGGTTCTTTCGAAGCCTATCAGGGCATGGGGCACGCCCTGAAGCGGTTGGGACGCACTGAGGACGCGGTGGAAGCGTATCGCCGCGCGGTGGAACTCAGGCCAGATGAAGCCGTGGCGCACAAGGATATGGGCGTGGCGCTGAAGGATTCGGGCCGTTATGAGGCAGCGCTTGCCTCGCTGCAGCGGGCGCTGGCGTTGCGGCCTGACTTTGACACCGCAATCAATCTGGTGGCAGGCACTTTGCTGGACATAGGGCGCCATGATGAAGCGCTCGAGACCTACCGGCGAGGGCTGGCGCTCAATCCGGAAGGGGTTTTTGGCATGCACAGCAATTTTCTGCTGGCGCTTAACTATCAGGCGGGGGCCTCGCCCGAGGCGCTGCTTGCCGAAGCGCGTGCCTTTGGCGAAAAGGCGGCACGCCATGCAGCGTCGTTCGTTCATCACGACAATTCGCCGGACCTCGATCGTCGCCTGCGCATCGGCCTGGTTTCAGGCGATCTGGGGCAGCATCCGGTGGGGTTTTTCCTCCAGAACGTGATGAAATGCCTCGACCCGCAGAAACTGGAAGTGTTCGCCTACGCAACGGCCAAACGCAAGGATGCGCTCAACGAACAGCTGCGTCGGTCCATTCCAAATTGGCGTGAAGCCAGTGAATCGAAGATGAGCGACGAAGCGCTCGCGAGCCAGATCCGGGCGGACGGTATCGATATCCTGATCGATCTGGCCGGGCATACCGGGAAAAATCGGCTGCCCGTGTTTGCCTGGAAGCCTGCGCCGGTGCAGGTGAGCTGGTTGGGCTATCTGGGGACCACCGGCTTAGGCGCCATGGACTACATTCTTGCCGACGCCTGGGCATTGCCGAGCGGGGAGGAGGCCCAGTTCACGGAAACTCCCTGGCGATTGCCCGAAACGTATATCTGCTTCTCGCCCCCGGATTTGCCAGTCGAAGTCGAGCCTCTGCCCGCCTTGGACAAGGGCCACATCACATTTGGTTGCTTCAACAACCTGAACAAAATCAGTGATCACGTGGTGGCTTGCTGGGCGCGCGCGTTGCAGGCTGTGCCTGACGGGAAGTTGTACCTCAAGACCAAGAGCCTGGGTGTGCCCGAGGTGCGCGAGAAGCTTGTGGCTAGCTTTGCACGCTTCGGAATTGCCCCGGAACGCCTGATCCTTGAGGGGCAGTTCGCAAGCCACGAAGAGCACTTTCGGGCTTACCGCCAAGTCGACATTGCATTGGACCCCTTCCCCTATCCTGGCATCACCACCACGGTGGAGGCTCTCTGGATGGGCGTGCCGGTGCTGTCGATGCGGGGACAGCGTTTCATCAGCCATCAGGGCGAGACGATTTTGCACAACGTCGGGCTACCGGAATGGATTGCAGCCGACGCGGACGACTACGTGGCGAAAGCGGCGGCTTTTGCCGGTGACATCAAAGCACTGGCTGCCCTGCGAGCCGGTTTGCGTGAACGTCTGCTTGCCTCGCCTCTTTGCGACGCACCCCGTTTCGCACGCAATCTGGAGAGCGCCTTGCGGGGAATGTGGCAGAAATGGTGCGGGCAGCAGAAACCACCTAAGGTGGCTTGAAGGAAATCCGAGGGTCAGCAACTGTCTTCAAACTGCCGCCGTTTTTGCCAGCTCGCTTGCTGGCTTTTCCACTTGAGGCTTCCAAGGTTGGTCGTGCTTGATCATCGAATTCAGTATTGTTAAAAGCTTTCGCATGCAGGCAACCAGCGCCACTTTTTTGGGCTTGCCAGCGGCGACGGGACGCTCATAGAACGCCTTTAGCACCGGGTTTAACGACTGCCGACCGGTGCTGCCATATACAACGCAGCACGCACACTTGCCAGCCCACCCAGATGGTTCGCCGTCCGCGCATGGTGCCACTATCGCGGCTATAGGGGCAGACGCCCACCAGCCCACTGATCTCCTTGTTCGAGAGCGTGCCCAGCTTCGGCAACTGCGCCAATAGCGCCGTGATGGTCACTCACCCCATCCCGGGAACCGATTCCATGAGATCGGCCTTGTGCTGCCAAGCTGGGCTCTCCCGAATCATGCCGTCCAAATCACGGTCGGTTTCAGCCAAGCGTTTTTCCAACCAGGCGAGATGGGTGCGAATCGCCTTAGCCGGTATTCTCATACTGGTTGTGCCGCGTCTGCTGAACTATTTCGGCGCAATATATTTGATTGAGCGTTGGCTTCCACAGGAATTGCACGCCGCCGAAGACAGGCGCACACTTTCGAGCGTGAAATCAGCATCTCTCGGCAGAAAACCCCGGCGTGTAAAGGCAGCCTTCATCTGGCCGTTCGCGATCGTCCTCACCTTTATCCTGGGGGCATTCGCGACGACATCGTACTTCGTCGAAGCCCGGGTTCGCGACCGTGATCTTGCTGAACGCGTGGCTGCCGTAGCAAAGCTGGTCGACCAGAAGATCGGCAAGGATACGAATCTGATGCAGGCCGTGTTGCGCACCATGATGGACAATCGCGCCATTGAGGCGGCGTTCGCCCGCCTCGACCGCGACGCGCTGATACGCGAAGCCGGACCGCTGTTCGAGACCTTGCGCGCCGACCATCGCATCACGCATTTCTACTTCAACAGCCCCGCCCTGATCAACGTGCTGCGCTTGCATAGTCCTGGCGAGTTTGGCGATTTGATCGACCGGGCGACGATGACCCAGGCGAGGGATCAGGGGAAAGCCGTGCATGGGCTCGAGCTGGGGCCGCTGGGGACGCTCACCTTGAGGCTGGTGACGCCCTGGCAGCTTGGCGATGGCGTTCTCGGCTATGTCGAGATCGGCGAGGAGATCGAGCATCTCGTGGAGGAGATCCGCGACAGCTTGTCGGTGGACTTGTTTGTGCTGGTGGACAAGCGTTTCCTGTTGCCGGAACAATGGCATCACGGATTGGCTCTGCTCAACCGGCAAGGAAATTGGGATCGCTTTGGCTCCCATGTGACGGTGGCGCAGACCGCCGGGCAAGTGCCGTCCGCCCTGAGCGACAGCGTCCTCGCCCGCCTGCGCGCCGGCGGGACCGAGGTGTTCGAGGACGGCGATCGCGTATTGCATCTGGCCATGCTGCCGCTCGACGATGCCGGCGGACGCCGCATCGGCGACCTGGTGGTGATGCGCGACATCACGGCGCTGCAAAAAACGTTCATGAGGTCGATCACGGCGGTAACCTCGCTGAGCCTGCTCGCCGGCGCCGGTTTGTTGGGCCTTTTCTATTTTGCCCTCGACCGGGTCGAGCGCGATTACCAGCGCCAGCACGATCTCGAGCACCAGCTTCTGCGCCTCGGTACCGAACATCAACGCATCCTGCAAATTGAAAAGCTCTCCGCCCTGGGCACGATGGTCGGCGAGATCGCCCATCAGCTCAACAATCCCCTGGTCGGCGTGGTGAACCTCGCTCAACTGGCCGCGCGTGAAGCCGATGACCCGGCCCGAACCCGCGCACTGCTGACGGAGATACACCGCGCCGGCGAAGACTGCCACGCCTTTATTCAATCGATGCTCCGGTTTTCCAAGGTTTCCTGCTTCGAAAGCATGCCCACCCTCATGGCACAGGTGATCGAAGAGACCGTTCTGCTGTTTCGCCAGACCGAGAGACGGCAGCTCCCGGTAGAGACCCGGCTGCCCGACCAGCCGGTCGTCCTCACCGTCGATCCGATCCTGATCCGGCACGCCCTCTTCAACCTGCTGCTCAACGCAGCCCAGGCAACCGTCGACGAGGGGGCAATCGTCATTGCCCTCGAGCGGGCAGCGAGCCCGGACAGCGGCGCGCCGGGCTGGGTGCTCTCGGTTGCCGACCATGGCAAGGGCATCGCCCCGGACGCCATGGATAAGATATTCCTGCCTTTTTTCACCACCCGCAGCGACGGCACCGGTCTCGGCTTGCCGGTGGTGCAGCACGTGGCGCTATTGCACGGCGGAACGGTGACCGCCAGCAACCAGCCCGGCGGTGGCACGAAGTTTGCAATCTGGTTGCCTGAAGAGAGCCAATCGGATCAGATTGAAAAACATGTTGCCTAAAATCCTGGTCGTCGACGACGACCGCTATACCCGCACGCTCATCGAGCAAATGATGCGCAAGACTGCCGAAGTGCATCTGGCCGAGGATGGGGCAGCCGCGCGGAAATTGTTTGCCGCGGTGGATTTCAATCTGGTGCTGATGGACCAGCGGCTACCCCAGGATAACGGG
>DATMWS010000012.1:0-14689 GCA_035562135.1 Thiobacillus sp.
GACAGTGAGGGTATTGGTCATGCGCGGCATGGTCAGATGTGCGAAGGATTCGCGCCGCGCGTTGCCGGTGATCGGCATGCCCATGAGCCGCGCGTTCATCATGTCCTGCATGTAGCCGGTGAGGATGCCGTCCTCGATCAGCACGGTGCGCTGGGTGGGGTTGCCTTCGTCGTCGACGTTGAGCGAACCGCGGCGCAGCGGGATGGTGCCGTCGTCGACCACGGTGACGCCGGGCGCGGCGACTCTTTCACCAATACGGCCGGAAAACGCCGAGCTGCCCTTGCGGTTGAAGTCGCCTTCGAGGCCGTGGCCGATGGCTTCGTGCAGCAGGATGCCGGGCCAGCCGGAACCGAGCACGACGGTCATGGTGCCGGCGGGCGCGGGGCGCGCGTCGAGGTTGACCATGGCCTGGTGCACGGCCTGGCGGGCGTATTTTTCGAGGATGTCGTCGGTGAAATAGCTGTAGTCGAAACGACCGCCGCCGCCGCCGGAGCCCTGCTCGCGGCGGCCGTCCTGCTCGGCGATGACCTGCAGCGACAGGCGCACCAGCGGGCGCACGTCGGCGGCCAGATGGCCGTCGGAACGGGCAATGAAGATTACTTCGTATTCGGAGGCGAGGCTGGCCATGACCTGGGTCACGCGCGGGTCCATGGCGCGCGCCTTTTTCTCCAGCCGTTCCAGCAGCGCGACCTTGTCGGCATCCTGCAGGCTCGCCAGCGGATCGACCGCGTGATACAGCTGGCGGCCGTCGGTGCGGTGCGCCACGCCGAAGCGGCGGTTCTGCCCGGCACGGGCAATCGCGCGGGTGGCGTCGGCCGCGGCACCGAGCGCATCGAGGCTGATGTCGTCAGAATAGGCGAACGCGGTTTTCTCGCCCGAAATCGCACGCACCCCGACGCCCTGGTCGATGTTGAAGCTGCCGGATTTGACCTGGCCTTCTTCCAGGCTCCAGCCCTCGGAACGCGAATACTGGAAATACAGGTCGGCGTAGTCGACGTCATGCGTCAGCAGGCGGCCGAACACCGGCGCGAGCTTGTCGGCGTCAAGGCCGTTCGGCGTCAGCAGCATGGCTTCGGCGGAATGAAAAAGCTGTTCGGCGGTTTGAATCGGAACGAAGGCGTCGGTGGGGTTCATGGTGTGTCCTGAATGCTGTCCTGAATTATGGGGGGTGCCGAATTATTTTCCGGATGGCTCGCGCTTGGCCACCACGCGGCGCTCGATTACTTCGACCGCGATTTGCTGGCACTGGATGAAGCGGTGCTTGAGCGCGGGCAGGCTCTTGCGCAGGCTGGCCTGGTAGGCCGGGTTGATGTTGGCGATGACCACACCGGAGCCGCGCGGCAGGCGGTCGAGCACCACGCCCCAGGGGTCGACGATCATGCTGTCGCCGTGGGTTTCGCGGCCCGACAGATGATAGCCGCCCTGCGCCGGGGCGATCACATAGGCCAGGTTCTCGATCGCACGCGCACGGATCAGGGTTTCAAAATGTGCGCGCCCGGTGGTGGCGGTGAACGCCGACGGCACCACGATGATGTCGACGTCGGACATGGCTCGGTACAGCTCGGGGAAACGCAGGTCGTAGCAGACCGACAGTCCGATGCGGCCGAACGGGCTGTTGACGACGACGGCCTTGTCGCCCGGTTCGATCAGCTTGGCTTCCTGATAGCGCTCGTTGCCCAGGTCGATGCCGAACAGATGAATCTTGTCGTAGCGCGCCACCTGCTTGCCGCGTTCGTCATACACCAGGCAGCTGTTTCGCACCTTGTTCGCCGCGCTGGCTTCCAGCGGCACCGAGCCTCCAACCAGCCAGATGTGGTGCTTCTTCGCCATTCGCGCGAGAAACGTCTGGATCGGGCCGTGGCCTTCGGGCTCGCGCGCCTTCACCACGTCGGCGTCTTTCAGCCCCATGATGCAGAAAAACTCCGGCAGCGCGACCAGGCGTGCGCCCGCCCCGACTGCCAGTTCAATGAGCTGTTCGGCTTCGGCCAGATTGGCCGACACGTTGGGGCCGGACGCCATCTGGATCGCCGCCACGCGCACGGTACCGGCCTGTGGCGCGGATTTTTTGACTTGTGCCCCTTTGGAGCGTGCAACGGTCGTTTTTGCGGGTTTTTTCGTCGTCATGTAACAGATTCCACGATCAGGGTTCGGATGCCTGGGTTTTGGTTTTGGTCAATTTTTTGACATCGGGGGACTGCCACGCCCCGGTCACCATGTATTCCTGGCTGATGGCTTCCTCGATCGGGTCACGCAGCAGTTTTTGCGCGGCCAGCGCGCCCACCCCTGCCAACGGCCCGCCGAACAAGGCACCTGCCACGGCTACGCCTTCGGACAACTTCGGGAGCACTTTAACCCGCAGCTGCACGGATTCCAGATTGAGGTCGGCCAGTCCGGACATGTTCACCTTGGCTGCCGGCCCACGCATCTTGAAGTCATCGCTGTAGACCACACCGCGCGCCATGCGCAGGGTGGCGCTGATGTCGTCAAAGGCATAGCCTTCATTGAAGATATCACGGAAATCAAAGCTGAGCCGGCGCGGCAGCGATTGCAGGCTCAACACGCCCAGCAGCTTGCCCACGCCGGGGTCGATCTTGAGGAATTGTCCGCTCCTGGCCCGGAAATCGAGCTGCCCTGCCAGCGTGTCGAACGCGAAATCGGCGGGCGAACCGACCCAGGTGGCGTTGCCCTGGATGTCTACGCTGCCGCGTTTGAGCGCGTCAACGTATCCAAAGCGGGCCAGAAACTTGCCCGCATCCAGCACCTTCAGATTCAGTTCGGCATTCGTTTCGCTCTGCGCGCCGCCGCGCCACAGGCCGCTCATGCGGAACACGCTGTCGGGATGCGTGAGTTGCAGGCTGTCGATCACCATCCCTTGCGGCGCGCCATGCGCCACCGCCTCCAGCCGCCCCAGCGAACGCTCCTGCAGACGAAAATCCTCCACCGTCACATCCAGCGCCGGAAAATCCGCGGCGGTCATGTTCATGCCCTCCGCCTGACCGGTTGCGGGCGCCGCAGCTGGAATGGTCAGTTGCGTGAACCGCGCCGACACCCGGGCGGGCTGCTCCCTCAAGGACTCCGATCCATTACGGGCTGAAGCCCCTGTGGAATCGTATGCGCCGGCCGGGCGATAGGTCAGCTCACCATCCAGTGCGCGCCCGGTCACCTGGGTACGCAACAGGCCGTTGCGTGTGCGCCCCTGCAGGCGCACCTCCTGATAGCGACGCCCCATCAGGTCAAGTGCATCGAAGCTGATATCGAAGGATGAAAGCGGCAAGGCCCCCTTGCCATTGTCCTTGGGCAGCAGCGCCGCCCAACCTGAAATGTCCAGGCCGCGTCCGCTGCCGGCCAGACGCAGGCCGGGCTCGGCCGGCATCACCGCCTCCCCGCCAAAGCGGATTTCGCCGCGGCCAAAGCCGCCTGCCGCGGTGCTGCGCCACACTGCGCTTACGGTTCTGCCCAGCCGCACTTCATGCAGCCCGCCATCGCCCTGCGGCTGGCTGATCACCCGCAGCGGCAAGGGCTGCGCGGCGGCCTTCGTCAGCGGCGCGGGCAGGCTGGAACCCAGTCCGACCAGGTCGGATTCCACGCGGATGCGCTCGCCCGCCGGTTCCAGATCAATCTGGCCGCGCCATGCGGCCTGCCCCGACAAGCGCTTGCCCCACACCGCGCCGAGCCAGGGCGACATGCCCGCAGCGGTGGCGCGCCCCTGCGCCAGAATCTGCACCTGGCCATCGTGAGTCGCAGCGTCGATGCGCAGCGGGCCGCCGATAAACTGCGCGGTGAGGTTTTTCGCATTCAGGCTGTCACCGGTGAAATCGATGTCGCCGCGCACCTGCTCGAGCCGCGGCAAGCCAGCCGGGAACAGGGTATCGCCCAGAAACGACAGCCGGCCGGTCAGCGTGGTGTCGTGGCTGCGGCGCAGCGGCATCTGCAGTTTCAGGGCGAGTTTCATCGGGCCCGTGCCATCCAGCGCATCGGTGAAACGCCGCAGCTTCTCGCCGACCGGGCTGAAATTGGCGAAGCGGATGAAGTCCGGGATGGGGCCATTGGCCTGGCCGTCGATATGCAACTGCTCGTCGTGATGGATCAGATCCGGAATGACGGCCTTCACCGGCGCCAGCGCCACCCCGTAAATCCGCGCCTGGCTGGCGGTCACCTCCATCGTCTTGCCCTGGAACAGTACGCGCCCCTGGATACCCTCGATCCGCGGCCAGCCCGGTACATAGTCGATGACGGCCTCCTTGGCCTGCACATCGACACGAAACACCCCGTTGCCGTGCTCGAACGGGAACTGCGCCAGATCGCCTTTCAGGTTCAGCTGCACATTGTCGGAATGCCCGGCCACGACACCCTGTCTCACCCAGTTGACCGTGTCGTCGCCGATTAATTTCGGTAAGTAACGGTATACCGCGGTGCCATCGGCACGGCTCAGATGCGCCGTCAGATCAATGACGCCGGGGTGGTCGGCGATCAGTTCGTAGTGGCCCTTGGCTGTGCCTGCCATGTCGGGGTTGGCGAATGCCATTTCGTCCAGCGTCAAGCGGCGGCCGCGCGGCGTTTTTTTCCAGCTGCCGCGCGCATGCACGCTGTCGAACCCGAACGTCGGCTCGCGGAACAGGCTGGGCAGGCTGAGCGCCAGCTGCGCCGAATCGATCTCGAACACGCCTGCGCGCGCGTCCCCCTCGATGCGTCCGGTGAGGTTGGCCAGTCCCGGCTGCTTGTCGACCGCCATCACCCCCAGGCGGCTGAAGCGGGCGGCAATGCTGAAGTTGTCGATGCCTGGCTGCGCCCCGCTCCAACTCAAGCGCAAATCGTCGAAGCGCCCTTGCGGTTGCAGGGTGTGCAGGCGCGCACGCAGCGCCGCATCCATCGGCAGGCTCGGCAAGATCGATTGCCAGCCGCCTAGGCTGAGCGCCTGTGCCGTGATTTCACGCGACGTGGCGCCCCACGTCAGGCCCATATTGAACGGTGCGCCGAGGGCAGCGCCCGGCAGTGCCACGCGCAGGTTTTCAAACGCCACGCGCTGACCGTCAGGGTCGCGCTGCCACACGGCCTGGCCGCGCACCTGCGCCAGCCGCAGCGCAGGCAAACCCTCGCCCAGCGTGGTTTCGATCGCGCGCAGATCCAGCCCCGCGGTCACCCCTGCCAGCGCGCCGCGCGCCACCTCGAACTTCAGCTTCAGCGCGCCCCCGCCCTGCGGGGGTTGATGCGGCAGCGCCAGCCAGGTGGCCAGATGCGGAAACGACACGCCCGCCACGGTCGCGTCGATGGTGCCATTCCAGGTTTTGAGGTCGTCCGCAGTGCGTGCGCTCAGTTTCGCGTCGATCGTCAGCGGCTGGGCCAGACTGGCCGGCGGGACGGCATGCAATTGCAGACGGTGGGTGCGGCGCGCATTGGTCAAGGTGAAATCGACCGCAGTCAAAATCAGCGGCGGCGCGTTGCGCACCTCGTCCAGCCAGGTGAGCGTGGCCTGGCCCACATGCACCTGTCCCTGCCGCAGCAGCCAGTTGGAAAAACCGCTGTCCGGGGCGGCCGGGTTAATCGGAATACCGCCGACGTAGAAATGCCCGTCGCGCGCGCGCCGCACGCCGAGTGCCAGCCCCTGCAATTCAATCCGGTTGAAACGCGGCTCCAGAAACAGCAGCGAACGCCAGGCAAACGCGGCCTCCAGTTCGGGCAGGTAGAGTGCGGGGTGGCCCTGTTGGTCATACAGGCGCACCCCCCGCAAGCGGAATTCGGGATGCGCCTGCTGCCACACTCCCGACACCGCCTCCAGCGTCACCCGCTGTCCCATCGCGCGCGACATCAGGCCGGCCACCGTCTCGCGGTGATCGGCGATATTCGGCAACACCCAGAAATACATCAGCGCCGCGGCGGTTGCAAAGCCCAGCGCGGCAAGCGCAGCCAGAGCAGCCAGCCAGCGCGCGGCGCGGCGCAGAAACACGGAAAGCGCGGGGAAAACGGTCATAAAAGAGGACTCGCGGATTCCCCGATTCTATGCGTTTGCCCGCGCCTTGCGGGGGGAATCCGGCAGGAAATTGAGCGCCTCATTCGCCGGTGAAGCGGTGAATGAGGCGGCGGTCGCGCTTGGTGGGGCGGCCCTTGATCGCCACGGTCGGATCGGCAGCCAGCTTGCGCTCGCTCACCTGCTGCTGGCGGCGCGCGTGGCTGGCGGGGTCTTCTTCATAGAGTGCTTGGGCGATCGGTGCCGGGCCGCGCTGCATCGATAGCGCACGCACCGTGAGCGCCCAGTCGAAGTCGCCGACATGAAGGTTCAGCCGGTCGCCCGGCTTGACTTCGCGCGCCGGTTTGACGCGCTCGCCGTTCAGCTTCACCCGGCCCTGTTCGATGGCCTGGGTGGCGAGACTGCGCGTCTTGTAAAAGCGTGCTGCCCACAGCCATTTGTCGAGCCGCATTTTGTCGAGCAGGGTTTTGTTGGGCATGGCTTTCTCAGTCGGCATCGAGCACGCCTGCAAACACACCGGGCCGGGTCAGCGCCCGGATCCACCAGTCGAGCGCCCGCCCCGCTTCGCCGCTGCGCCAGGCCAGGTGCAGGGTTTCGCGCGGGTTGCCGCCAGCCCATTCGCACGCCGCCAGCCGCCCGGCGGCCACTTCGCGGTCGGCCAGCCAGCGCGGCAGCGACCCCACACCCAGCCCTACCTGCTGGGCAGCAAGCTTGCTCGGCAAATCGGCCACCGTCAGGCGCGGCTGTTGCTGCAGCCAGCCCGCACTGCGCAGCGGCAGGTTGCGTGCGGTGTCGGCAATCACCACCGCGCGGTGCGCGGCGATGTCGGCCTGGCTGAGCGGTTTTTTGGCGCGTGCCAGCGGATGCTGCGGCGCCACGCAGAATACGAATTCGATGCGGCCCAGCGCGCGGGTGCGGAGGCCGCCGCCGGCAGGCGCGTCGCCGCCGGCGATCACCAGGTCGGCGCGGCCGGAGGCGAGCGCATCCCAGCTGCCCGCCAGCACTTCGTGGCGCAGCCGGATTTCAGTGGTTTGCCCCAGTTGATAAAAAGCATCGAGCACCGGCAGCAGCGGCGCAACCGGAAAAATGCCCTCGGCCGCAATCGTAAACCCCGTCTCCCAGCCCCCCGCAACCTGCCGTGTCTTGTGCACCAGCGCGTTGGCCGCGGCCAGCAGGGCACGGCCGTCCTCCAGCAACACGCGGCCGGCCGGGGTGAAGCGCGCCCGGTGGCCGGAACGATCGAACAGCAGCACGTCGAGGTCGGCCTCGATCTGCTGCACCGCGTAGGTCAGGCTCGACGGCGCACGCGCCAGTTCTTCGGCGGCACGGGCGAATGAGCCTTTGCGATTGATGGCGTCGAGGATGGTCAGCGCTTCCAGGGTGAGCGGCATGTTCGAATAATTTGAACGATTTGATCGAATTGTGCCGGTTTTACTCGACAGAGGCCACGTTTATATTGACTCCATCGCCTGAACATCAAACCTAAAGGAGACCCCCATGCTCACCGTGCGCAAATCGGCCGAACGCGGCCACGCCAACCACGGCTGGCTCGACAGTTATCACAGCTTCTCGTTTGCCGGCTACCACGACCCCAACTGGATGGGATTTGGCCCGCTGCGCGTGATCAACGAGGACCGCATTGCCCCCGGCGGCGGCTTCCCCACCCACAGCCACCAGGACATGGAAATCGTCACCTGGGTGTTGAGCGGCGCGCTCGAACACCAGGATTCGCTCGGCAACGGCGGCGTGATCCGCCCCGGCGACGTGCAGCGCATGCGCGCCGGGCACGGCATCGCCCACAGCGAATACAACGCGTCGGCTACTGAGCCGGTGCATCTGCTGCAAATCTGGATCGAGCCGGATGCGTACGGGCTGGAGCCGGGCTACGAACAGATTGCCTTTGCCCCCGAAAGCCTGCAGGGCCAGTTGCGGCTGATTGCCTCGAACGATGGCCGCGACGGCACGGTGACGATCCACCAGGACGCGGCGATCTACGCCGGACGGCTGGCGGCCGGTGAACGCGCCACCCTGACGCTCGCGCCGGGGCGGCGCGCCTGGCTACAGGTCGCGGCCGGCCGGATCAAGGTGCGGGGTTTGCCGCTGGACGCCGGGGATGCGGTGGCGGTCCGCTTCGAATCCGCCATCGACATCGAGGCGCTGGAAGCCAGCGAGGTCGTCAGCTTCGATCTTGCCTGAACCCCGCCTGTTCTTCCGCTCCCGGGGTTGAAGCCCCGCTACAATCACCCGTTTTCAAGGAAGCCCCATGCCCAAGATTCTCGCTTTTTCCGGCAGCATTCGCCGCGACGCCTGGAACCGCAAACTCATTCAGTCCGCGGTGGACGCCACCCGGGCCGCAGGCGGCGACGTCACGCTGATCGATCTCGCCGACTACCCGCTGCCGCTCTACAACGGTGACCTCGAAGACAAGGAAGGCCTGCCCGACAACGCGCTGCGCCTGAAAGCCCTGTTCAAGCAACACGATGCCTTGCTGATCGCCAGCCCGGAATACAACAGTTCGATTCCGCCGCTGCTGAAAAACTCGATCGACTGGGTGTCGCGCGAATGGCAGGGCGAATCGGGATTGGTGCCGTACCAGAACAAGGTCGCCGCCATCCTGGCTGCGTCGCCCGGCGCGCTGGGCGGAATGCGCATGCTGCCGCACCTGCGACAGATCCTGAACACGCTGGGCGTGCTGGTACTGCCCGGGCAGTTCTCGCTGCCCCACGCCGATCAAGCCTTTGACGAGGAAAACGGCGCGCTGAAATCACCGGCGCGGCTGCATGATTTGGTGCTGGAATTGTTGAACACCACCTCGGCCCTGAAGCGGGCATAAAAAAGCGCCGCGGAACCGGCGCTCAGACTGCGGGCAAAACGAGAAGCGATGCCCCTTGCTGCCGGGGCATCATGCAATCACTGCGACAGCATCCTGTCCTTGGCCTCGAAATACTTGCGGGCATAGGCAACGAGCTGGCCGTCGCCGGGGTGATCCACGGTTTCGACACCGACCACCCGTTTCACGACATCGTGGTCGTGCGCATGGATATGCTTGATCAACTCGAGCTTGGCCTGCCCGGGCCCGACAATCAGGATTTCCGCGGCACCGCTCAGGGCATTCACGACCTCGTGATAGTAGTTCTGGTCTTCGGGCTGACGGCTGCCGCTGACCGAGCCCCGTTTGCGTTGCAGGTGCCGCGGCGGGTTGGCCGGTTGGACCACTGATTTCTCAACGTCATCCGGGCTGATGTGCATGACGCGGGCTTCGTTATGGTCGAGCCAGACGACGGCGTGGTAGTGAGACATGATTTCCTTTCGTGATGAATGAATGAACTTCTATTGATTTCAGCCTGGGGCGCACGAGGTGGATTCAAGGGCGGCGATTAATCCGCCCTTTCCAGCAGGCCCAAGCCTCGTTCGGCTTATTTGATCGATTCCTTCAGCTGTTCCAGAATCGCCGGGTTCTCCAGGGTGGAAATGTCCTGGGTGATTTCCTCGCCCTTGGCAATCGCCCGCAGCAGGCGGCGCATGATCTTGCCGGAGCGGGTCTTGGGCAGGTTGTCGCCGAAGCGGATTTCGTCGGGCTTGGCGATCGGGCCGATTTCCTTGCCCACCCACTCGCGCAGTTCGAGCGCGATCTTGCGGGCGTCCTCGCCGACGGGGCGCGTGCCTTTCAGCACCACATACGCCACCACCGCTTCGCCCTTGATCTCGTGCGGACGGCCCACCACGGCGGCCTCGGCGACACGCGGGTTGGACACCAGCGCGGATTCGATTTCCATGGTGCCGAGGCGATGGCCGGACACGTTCAGCACATCGTCGATGCGGCCCATGATCCAGAAATAGCCGTCGCTGTCACGGTGCGCCGAGTCACCGGCGAGATAGGTCTTGCCGCCAAGTTCCTCGGGGAAATAGGTCTTCTTGAAGCGGTCGGGGTCGCCCCACAGGGTGCGCAACTGTGAGGGGAATGGGCGCTGGATGACGAGATAGCCGCCATGCCCTTTCTCGACCGGGTGGCCGTGCTCGTCGTTGATCGCGGCCATGATGCCGGGCAGCGGCAGGGTGCAGGAACCCGGCTTGGTCGGCACCGCGCCGGGCAGCGGCGAAATCATGTTGGCGCCGGTTTCGGTCTGCCACCAGGTGTCGACGATGGGACAACGGCCGCCGCCGATGACCTCGTGATACCACATCCAGGCCTCCGGGTTGATCGGTTCGCCCACCGTTCCCAGCAGGCGCAGCGACGACAGGTCAAACTTTGCCGGCAAATCGGAACCCAGCTTGATCAGACTGCGGATCGCCGTCGGTGCGGTGTAGAAGGTGGTGACCTTGTGCTTGGCGATGGTCTCCCAGAAACGCCCGGCGTGCGGATAGGTGGGAATGCCCTCGAAAATGACTTCGGTCATCCCCAGTGCCAGCGGACCGTAGGCGACATAGGTGTGGCCGGTGACCCAGCCGACGTCGGCGGTGCACCAGTAGACGTCGGAATCGGGCTTGGCATCGAACACCCACTGCATGGACAGGATGGCACCGAGCAGATAACCGCCGGTGGAATGCTGCACGCCCTTGGGCTTGCCGGTGGAGCCCGAGGTGTAAAGAATGAACAGGGGATGCTCGGCGCTCACCCACACCGGCTCGCAACTGTCGGCCTGGGTCTGTGTGAGCTCGTGCCACCACAGGTCGCGCACGCCCCAGTTCACTGCGCCACCGGAGCGGCGATACACGACCACGCGCTCGACGCAGGAGGTGTCGCCCATCGTCAGCGCCTCGTCCACCGCGCGCTTCAGCGACACGGCCTTGCCGCCGCGCAGCGATTCGTCGGCGGTGATGATCAGCTTGGCCTTCGCGTCCTCGATGCGCTCGAACAGGCTCTTCGCCGAAAAACCGCCGAACACCACCGAGTGAATGGCGCCGATGCGCGCGCACGCCTGCATCGCCACCACCGCCTCGATGCTCATCGGCATGTAGACGATCACGCGGTCGCCGGCCACTACGCCGAGCGACTTCAGCCCGTTGGCAAACTGGCACACCCGCGCGTGCAGTTGCTTGTAAGTGACTTTCGTCACCGCACCGTCGTCGGCCTCGAATATCAGCGCGGTCTTGTCGCCGCGCTTTTCGAGATGGCGGTCCAGGCAGTTGTAGGAAACATTAAGCTCGCCGTCGTCGAACCACTTGTAGAACGGGGCGGCCGATTCGTCGAGCGTGTGGGTGAACGGCGTTTTCCAGTCGATATACTGACGCGCCAGATTGGCCCAGAAATCCTCGTAACCGGTTTCGGCCTGGCGGCACAGGGCTTGATAAGCCTCCATGCCCGACACATTCGCCTGTTTGACGAAGGCATCCGCAGGCGGGAATACACGGGTTTCGGTCAGAATCGACTCGATGGCTGCCATACAGTCTCTCCGCTGATAGAGTGTTTGATAACCGCACGATTTTAATTCAAAGCGCCTAATTCAAAGCAGCCTAATTCAAGCCAACCTAATCCAAGCCATGAGCAATCCCGCACTTGACCGCGTTTCCCGCTGTTCCCGTTTTGGCCGCCACCTGCTGGCGGCACAGCCGCAGCTGGCCGAAGCCGTGGCCGGACAGCTCGACCGGGTCTTCACCCGCGCGGCGATGCAGGCGTTTCTGGGCGAGCCGCCGTGCGCCGACGAAGCTGCGCTGCATCAATGTTTGAGGCAACTGCGCCAGCGCGTCTGGCTGGTCGCCACCGCGCGCGATCTGGCGGGCACCGCCGACCTGGCCGAAGTGACCGCCACCTACAGCACGCTGGCCGAGGTGTGCATAGCGGCTGCGCTGGATTTTCATCACGCCGCGCTGGCCGCGCGCCACGGCGAGCCGCGCGACGAACACGGCCAGCCGCAGCGGATGGTCGTGGTCGCCATGGGCAAGCTCGGCGGCGGCGAGCTCAACGTGTCGTCCGACATCGACCTCATCTACCTCTACCCCGAGGAAGGCGACACCGCGGCCGACGACGACGCCGCCGCGATTATGTCCCGCAGGGATGGTATCCAGACGGGCAAATCGATCAGCAACCACGAATTCTTCGTCCGCCTCGGGCGCAAGCTGGCCGCCGCGCTGTCGGAAGCCACCGCCGACGGCTACGTCTTCCGCGTCGATCTGCGGCTGCGCCCATGGGGCGAATCCGGACCGTTTGCGATGGGCTTCGCCATGCTGGAGGACTATCTGGTCGCGCAGGGACGTCCGTGGGAGCGCTACGCCTGGATCAAGGCGCGCCCGCTGACCGGCAGCCGCCACGACGAACTGACCGCCATCGTGCGGCCCTTCGTGTTCCGCAAATACCTCGACTTCGGCGCGTTTGCCGCGATCCGCGACCTCCACGTGCAGATCCAGCGCGAGGTCGCACGCCGCGAAATGGCGCACAACATCAAGCTGGGGCCGGGCGGCATTCGCGAAATCGAATTCACCGCGCAGGTGTTCCAGCTCATCCGCGGCGGCCAGATCGCCGCCCTGCAACAACGGCCGACGCTGACGGTGCTGGCCGAACTGGTAAAAAGCGGCCTGCTGGCCGCCGACGCGCAGCAGGAGCTCGCCGCCGCCTACGATTTTTTGCGGCGTCTGGAACATCGCCTGCAATACCTGGACGATGCGCAAACCCAGCTGCTGCCGGACGACGCCGAATCGCAGGCGATGCTCGCCGAGGCGATGCATTTCCCCGACTATGCCGCGCTGATCGCCGCGCTCGAACGCCATCGCACCAAGGTCACGCGCCATTTCGAACAGATGTTCGCCGCGCCGCAAACCGACCAGAACAGCCACCCGCTGACCGCCGTGTGCTGCGGCACGGCGGACGCTGCCACCACCCACGCGCTGCTGGAAAACGCCGGCTACGACGATCCGCCCCGGGTGCTGGCGATACTCGACGCGCTGCACCAGAACACCGCGCGGCTGGCCGAATCGACGCAGCTCATGCTCAACGCGTTGCTGCCGCCTGCGCTCGAGGTCATCGGCAGCCAGCCCGATCCGATGGCCACCCTGGAACGCTTTGCCGCGCTGGTTCAGGCCATCGCGCGCCGTTCCACCTATCTGGCGCTGCTGGCCGAATACCCGGCGGCGCTGCGCCAGCTGGTGCGCCTGCTGGCAGCGAGCCCGTGGGCAGCGCAGATGCTCACGCGTCAGCCGCAATTGCTGGACGAACTGATCGCCCCGCAAGCGCTCATGAGCGTGCCCGACTGGACGCAGCTCGCCATGCAATTGCGCGACGAACTCGACGCCCACCCCGGCGACACCGAGGCGCAGATGGATGCGCTGCGCCGCTTCAAGCAGGTGCAGACACTGCGCCTGCTGGCGCAGGACGTGGCGGGTCGGCTGACGCTCGAAGCGCTGTCGGATCACCTGTCCTACCTCGCCGACACCCTGCTCGCCGAGACGCTCGCGCGCTGCTGGGGCGGACTGAAAACGCGCCACCGCGACACCCCGCGCTTCGCCGTCATCGGCTATGGCAAGCTCGGCGGCAAGGAGCTCGGCTACGCCTCCGATCTCGACCTGGTGTTCCTCTACGACGACGCCGACGAACGCGCACAGGAAATCTACGCGCGGCTGGCGCAGCGCATCAACACCTGGCTCGGCACCCTCACCGCGGCCGGCATGCTCTACGAAACCGATCTACGCCTGCGCCCGGATGGCGCCTCGGGCCTGTTGGTGAGTTCGACCGAAGCCTTCCGCGATTACCAGCTGCATCACGCCTGGGTGTGGGAACACCAGGCGCTGACGCGCGCGCGCTTCGTCTGCGGCGATGCGGCGATTGGCGAGTCTTTCGAAGCCCTGCGCCGCGAGGTGCTGTCTACCCCGCGCGACGCCGGAAAACTGCGCGAAGAGGTGCTGGCGATGCGCGAAAAAATGCACGCCGGCCACGTCAACGACAGTGAATTGTTCGATCTCAAGCACGACAGCGGCGGCATCGTCGATGTCGAGTTCTGCGTGCAGTATCTGGTGCTGCGGCATGGCCATGCGCATCCCGAACTCGCCGACAACGTCGGCAACATCGCTCTGTTGCTGCGTGCGGGCACGGCCGGCCTGATCACGGCCGACGTCGCGCAGGCCGCCGCCGATGCCTACCGCGAACTCCGCCGCCAGCAGCACGCGATCAAGCTCAGCGGCGCGGAATACGCCCGCGTCCCGCCGCAGGGCGTGGAAAATGTGCGCGACGCGGTCAGGGCGCTGTGGGCAGAGGTCATGGGCGCGCCTGCCTGAACCCCGTTCCCGGGGCGCCGTGCGCTAGGGGCTGGTGTACAGCCAGCCCCGCCGCACCAGCGCCTTCTCGATTTCCACCCCGACAAACACCGCCGTGGACAGAACCAGGCACACGACCAGCTCGCCCAGCCCGAGCGGCTCGGTCTTGAAGATGGGGTTGAGCCAGGGCACATAGAGCACGGCCATTTGCAGGGAAAAGGTGAACAGCAGGGCGCCGATCAGCGCCGGGTTGGAAAACACGCCCTGGCTAAACAGCGATTCACGCTCGGAGCGAATCGCCAGCACATGACCCAGCTGCGACAGCGTGAGCACGGTGAACACCATGCTCTGCCAGTGCGCGGAGCCGCTGTGGATCGCCCATGCCTGGGTCAGCAGCGACACGCCCCCCATCAGGAGCCCCACCCACAGGATGTGCTGCCACATGCCGTGGGCGAAGATGCTTTCCTTCGGCGGGCGCGGCGGCCGTTGCATGACGTTGCGCTCGGCGCGCTCGCCGGCGAGCGCCAGCCCCGGCAGGCC
>DATMWS010000013.1:0-11651 GCA_035562135.1 Thiobacillus sp.
TCGTCGGTCAGTTCGGTGCCCGTCACGTCGAGCATCAAGGGGCCAAGGGTCATGTTGCGTTCTCCGAAGAAGAATTGGACTGCTCCAGCACGACAAACGCCAGCACAAGGTCGCCCTCATCCGACAGCGAAACATGATGCGCCATGACGCCGCGCGCGGCCAGCCAGTCATCGAGTTCGGGCGCGCATTGCAGGAAGGGTTTGCCCCGCGAGTCGCGCAACACGGCGATGTTGCGCAGCGTCACCGGCGCGCGCAGCCCGGTTCCCGTCGCCTTGGCAAAGGCTTCCTTGGCAGCAAAGCATTTGGCCAGAAAGCGTGCCGGGTCGCGGCTGGCGTAATACCCCGCGTGCTCGGCCGGCGCGAGGATGCGGTCTGCGTAGTGTTCGCCAAAGCGCGCAAGGCCGCTGCGAATGCGTTCGGCGTCCAGCAGGTCGGTGCCGATCCCGTGGATCATGGCGAAACCTTCACCGGCAGGCCTGCCGCACGGATTTTTTCCGCAAAACCATCGAGCCATGCGGCGGGCAGCGCAGACAGCCGGCTGGCCTGCGGCTGCATCGAAGGCCGCGCCAGGCCGTAAAGCAGCACCCCCTGTACCGGAATCTGCTGCTGCCGGATGCGTGTCACCGCAGCCAGATAGGCCGCCTGCTCGATGTCCGATGGCGGCGCGCCGTCCAGCGCGAACACGCAGGTTTGCAGCCAGGTCGGGCACAGGCGCGCGGCCATGGCCAGGCGCTCGAACTGCTTGTCGGGTGCGATGCGCGTCTGGTTGATGCTGCGCAAGCCGCTTGCGGTCGCGCTGTCGAACTTGAACCACACCTCGCCGTTCAATGCCGCCATTTTTCTGAGGCCGTCCTGCACGCGTGAACGGTCAACCAGGCTGCCATTGGTGATTAGTACCAGCTTGGCCGTTTTCCCCATGGTGCCGACCAGATCGAAATCCGTCATCACCCGGCCAATCAGCTCGATGACTTGCGGAAAGGCCTTGGCGCTGGTCGGCTCGCCGTTGCCCGACAGCGCAATGTCGTTCAGCCGCCGCGCCCCGTCGGGAACGCGCGTTTGCATGAAGTCGCCGTGGAGAATGTCGGTGAGCATCGCGCGCAGTTCGGCTTCCAGTTGCGCCAGATCGATGTCCGGTGCCGTGCCGCGCGTCAGTCCCGGCACCTGGCAATACACGCACGCCCAGTTGCAGGCGTTGTTGGGATTGAGGTTGACCCCCACCGACACCCCGCCGGCACGGCGCGAGACCACCGGATAGACATAGGTCATCCCCGCGCTGTCGCGGTCGTGGTTGACGGGGGTGAGCAACACGGCTTTGTTCATGGGGCACCAGCCTTATGCGGCTTTCCTGCCATCGCCCGCCTCATAGGGCTGGATCAGCACTTCTGCGGGAAGGCCGAGGCCCGTGGACAGGTTGCGGATCATGTCCAGCGACAGCGGCCGCACCCGATTGAGGATTTCTGCCACGCGCGCCCGGCTTCCAATAAAAGGTTCCAAATCCTTGCGGGTCAGTCCGCGTGCCTCCATCACGTGCAGCAGGAAAGCGATGGGATCGGGATCGGGGATGGGATGATGCCGGGCCTCGTAGTTCTGAATCAGCAGGCTGAGCACTTCCAGCCGGTCGGCCTCGGGGCTTTTCTCCGGGGCATCCCACAGCGCTTCAGCTTCGGCCAGCGCCATTTTGTATTCCGCCTTGGTGCGTATTGGTTTCAGTTCCATTGTGTGACCTTTCATATCGTGCTGGCGTCTATGCTGTCATATTCCGCGTGGGTGCCGACAAAGCGTATAAACATCATGCCCCGGTTGTAATGCACGGCCACGATCAGCCGGTAGTCATTGCCCTTGATGTTGAATACCACGCGGTTGTTGGGCAAAAAACTGGCATTGCGATAGGCCGCCTTGATATCCGCCGGGCTTTTCCAATCGGCACGGCTGGCATCGGCGTACCAGGCCCTGAGCGGCATCTCGGCCTGGGGATGCTTGTTCCAGAACGCCCGTAGCTGGCTGATCGCGATGATGCGCATGGCACAATGTAGCACGCTCCCATACCGGGAGCAAGCCGTTCTTATTGCACTGCGGACGTGTCCAGGTTTTGGTGGGAAAGCACGCCGCCGTCGGTGCGCTGCCGATACGCCAGAATCCAGTCGCGGGTGCGGAAGCGGAGGTCGTGACTGAAAAGCTGACCTTGCATGAAGGAGCGTGCCATGGGTTAGGGATGGCAGAGGCGGTGAGCTGCGCTCCCCGAGGCCGCCCGATTCAGGATTTAGCGCCCGGCCTGCGCCCGGATCGCTGAAACGGATTATCTGGCGGGGCGGTGACGGCAACATTGTAGCCTCTAAGCCATTATTCAAGCCATTCCCTGATTTGTCGGGTGTCGAGTTACCACGCTTATTACCACGGTCACTCGTGCGGTAGGCTGGAATACTCACCTTCCCGCCTGCTTCAACTGTTGCTCCATCCATGCCTCGATGTCCGCAGATAGCCAGGCAACAGTCCGCTTACCCAAACTAATCGGTTTGGGAAAACTGCCTTTCTTCATCCGATCATAAATCGTCGAGCGGGGCAGTCCTGTACGCGCTTCGACCTGTGGCCTGCGTAAAAAGGAAATCATATTTCCCCCTCGTGCAAACCGCCCGGCAAGAACGCCGCATAGCCTTTCAACCGTTGCGGAATGCCGGGACGCTTTAGTCCATCGACCACGGCGAAGGCATCGCCGCTGTGAACATGCATCAGAAGGTTGATTAACTTTCCCCCCGTCTGGTGGAGGTGTTCCACTGATGCTTCAAGAGAAATCTCCACGGCCTTGGTAATGGTCTTGATCTTGTCCTGTATGGCCGAGAGATAGGCCAAGCAGGGATACGCTCCTGCAAGGTAGTTTCCGGGGCGGGTGAGAGCATCCCAAGGTATCAAGCGGCTTTTGTTGCGGAGTTCGACTTCGACGCGTACCCAAGGGCTTTGGCTGTCGCCTAGTTGCTTGCCCTTTTCGTAGATGCGCAGCATCTTGCCGTTGGCTCGCTTGCCGACATAGAGGGTCTTGCCATCGCCTGAGCCGAGGTCATCGATCAGGCGCCCTTTGGCAGGCCTGCCATTCAGATTGAATTGGCCTGTTGCCAGCCATTCCTTCCCCAAATCAATGGTGACGGTTTCCCCGTTTAAATCATCATGCGCCAGGTCAATGCGGGTGATGCTGGCTTTGTGCTGTTCGCCCCATGCCTGGAGAGCTGACCAGTCAGAAAGGAGCGCACAGGCCTGTGCATTCAGTTCGACATGCAGGCTTCCGCGCTGGCTTTCGCCCCCTAGGGCGAGCAGGCCGAGATCAATCTCACCTAAGCCGGTGATGGTGAGCCGTTCCCTGTAGCCGTTCCAGCCTCTGCCTGTTGGAGTGATGGCCAGAATGGGCAGAAACTGAAGGAGCTCTCTCATCAACCATGCAGGGGATTTACCTTCAGGCGGGGTGACGGTGAAGGCGAACCAGTCGATATGCGCCTGAGTAACGGGCGTGTGATCGTCTATTCCTTGTATGGGAGGGTTTCCCCCCGTAGTTACTATACGGGGGGAAGCAGACAGCGCGGTCGAGTGCGCGCCTGCGCGCACCTCAGCCGCGCCGTTCTGCTGTCCTGCCTGATTGTGCTCCTGTGTGTCCATGCCAACCGTCTAAGGGGTAATGAGATACCCTTAGATTAGGCATGCGGTAGGTGGATGTCAAGTCCCCCTATTTGATCATTTTCCAGTCGGGCGTTTTGACGTCAGGGATTTCGCCCTTAACCAGCTTCCAGAAATTGGTTACCTTCTTAGCGATGCTCCAGGCAATCGAGTCTTCGGCTTTTGGCCCGATGTCCGGCATGATCTCCCGAAAATCCACGCCCAGTATTACTTCGTACTTCTTGATGCTCTTCGGGCTGTGAATCAGGAAGAGTACCCGCCAGCCGGTATTGCGGCCCACCATAAACGCGCCGATGGCGTTTTCGAGTTCTTGCGAGTTGCCATGAAATTTCATGACCGCTTCGTCGATCAACTTAACTAGGTCGCTGTTACTGAGTTTGGGCATGGTGGATGCTCTCGGTGCGTCTCTGTCAGGATAGGCGATTAGGGGGACTTGAACAACCCCTCACCTCGGCCGACACGTTACCCACATACCCACCCCGCCGCGCTTCGCGCCCCCGGCTTCTGGATTGCCGGTTGGCATCCAGCCGGGGCTTCGGGCGGCGTGGATATGTGGATAACGAATCAGACTCCAGAGCCCATGCTAGCTGTGACAAGCGAGCCGACCACACCACCGATAAGGCCAGCGAAAATGACTGCAACTATCTCCGCCTGTTTGAAAGATGCCTCATTTACGTGCTGCGCCCAGCCGAGAACAGTAGCAACAGGGTATTGGGGCAACATTTCAGCCTTGCGTCGGACGAATTTATCAAGATAAATGGGCGTACCCTTGTCATATTCGTTAGTCATTTCTTGTTCCCTATCTTGGCGTGCGATGTCTAGTTCAGCGCCGAACGAATACGCATCCGAAATTAGTTGCTTTGAGGCACGATGAATCTCAATCCTGTGCGTAATATTGATTACGCGTACCTTCTTTTCGACTAACTCTCGAAGCCTCTCCCATTCTTTAACGAGGCTGGACCAACGTTTCATGAAAGCGACGTTCCGGCCCTGAATCGAATAGAAAAGCCCAACCTCACCATCTAGTTCGTCATATAGCGACTCCAGATCGTCATCACTCGGCAAGCCTTCGGTGCCACATTCGAAAATGACCTGGTCGTAACCCCGTCTAGGCATAATTTGAGAGGAAAATTCGCCATCAAACTGGGGGTTGCCTCTTAGAAGAAAATCCGCATGGAATGGTGATGGCCCAAGATATTCGAAAGTTATCGGCCCTTCGATCTTCTTGAATTCGCGCTTCAAGTACATTCTAAGCAAACGCACGGCATCGGTAGGCGAGCACTCCACAGGTGCATTTAAGCACTCAATGAATGTGACGGGGCCATAGTACGTTTCGAGCATCAGAATGGAAAAATTCTCTGTACCGATACTTCCGCCCCCTGTTGACTCAAGCACCTCTTCTTGCACTCTGAAGGGAATGTAGATGGAGAGATTGATCCTCAAGAACGATACAACTGGAAAATAGCCTTCACCACTGTTTAACGTCGCAGTGGCGCTTTCTACGTGGTATTCCTGCTTAAGATTTTCATCGTGGTCGATCGAAAGCTTGTTGACCGACGGCAACGATTTCAAAGCAGCGCTAAGTGCTTCGATGTAACGTTCGGTTCTGAATTGGAATGGCACTTGCTGCCTGTAGCCAAAGTGAAAACAACCGACACCGAACACCCGTTGTTTTTGCTGCTTCATTCTTATCTCTCAGAGTTGGGCGAGAACTCAAATTATGACTGATAAACCGTGAATACCCGCTAAGCTGCCTTGCCATGCAACGCCACAACCTGTGCGCCCGCTGCCAACGTATCCAGATAGTCCGACCAGTGTTGCATCATGCGAATGCGCTCGCCAAGGTATTCCGCCCGGTTGTACGCGCCGCGTATTTCGTTGCGCTCACAATGCGCCAGTTGGCGCTCGATCACGTCTGGATTGAATCCGGTTTCATTCAGGATGGTCGAGGCCACCGCCCTAAAGCCATGCCCAGTCATTTTGCCTTTGTAGCCCAGGCGGTAAAGGGCGAACAGCATGGTGTTGTTGCTGATGGGCTTTTGTGGGTTTCTGCCGGGAAAAACCAAGCGGCTGCCACAGGCGATGTCCTTGAGTTCCGCAAGGATAAATAGAGCTTGCGGTGAGAGCGGCACAATGTGTTCTGTTTTCATTTTCATTCGTGCAGCTGGGATCACCCAAAGCGCTTTATCCGCGTCGAATTCAGCCCACTGTGCGCCGATTAACTCATTGGTGCGGACGAAGGTGTGAGCAAGCAATTGCAAGGCGAGGCGAGTTTGCTTGTCGCCAATGTCATCATAAGTAGCTATTGCACGCAGCAAATCGGGCAAGTCCTCGGTACGGACAGCGGCCTGGTGCTGCTTTTTGTGGGGCGTGAGCGCACCACGCAGGTCGGCGGACAGATCGTGCTTACAGCGCCCGGTGGCGATGCCGTAGCGAAAGACTTGTCCGCAGACTTGCAGTACGCGATGGGCAAGGTCGTGGGCTCCTCGTTGTTCAATTTTGTTGAGCGCTGCCAGGAGTTCGGGAGCTTCTATTTCGGCAATCGGTCGTCTGCCCAAGTCAGGATAGATATTGCTTTCGAGGCGACGCAGCACGTCGGAGGCATGATGCGCCACCCAGGTATGCTTTTGCTTGGCGTACCATTCGTTGGCCACGGTCTCGAATGAGTTGGCAGCGGCAACGTGGGTTTTGAGTTTGGCCGCCTTGCGTTCGGCGGAAGGGTCTAGTTTGTCTGCCAAGACCTTGCGCTGATCATCGCACTTTGCTCGGGCTTCCTTGAGCGAGACGGAAGGGTAGACCCCAAGGGATAAGGATTTTTCTTTGCCGGCCAGCCAGTAACGCAGCCGCCAGTATTTGCTGCCATCGGCCAATATCCATAAATACAGTCCGCCCCCATCGGAGAGCTTGCGTATCTTGCGCCCCTCACTGGTGGCGCTTTTGCATAAGACGTTGGAAAGTAGGTTGATTGCCATCGTGGTTACTCCTAGACCGTGGTAACTCGGAAACCGTGGTAAAAGCTTACCACGATTCTTACCACGATTTGACCACGGATTCAGTCGGAACAACTTGGAATATCCAAGACTGAAGACCCGGCAATCACAAGCATTCACATGGTTTTTGCTGAACTCATTGGAATGCTTGAGACGTAATTCTGGCGGAGGCGGTGAGATTCGAACTCACGGATGGCTTGCACCATCGCCGGTTTTCAAGACCGGTGCCTTAAACCGCTCGGCCACACCTCCACGGCGCGCATTGTAGCGGGTTCGCATTTATTTGTGCGGGGCGAACCGGGCGATGCGCCGCACCTGCCGGCCTGCATGACGTGGCTTCAACAGCGGGTGTCGGTTTTTCATGGGTCAAGCAGGCCAGTAAGCAAGGCGTTGCCCCCGCTACTCAATAAAATCAATGGGGTGGTATCGGCTGCCCGCAGCGTGAGGCTGGCATAAATGGTGCTGGTCAGCAGACATCTAAAACAAGCTGAACCAGCCATGACCGAATTATTTGAAATGCTGGGCTCGATCACCCGTCGCAGAAAAGCCGAAGCGGGATCGCCGTTTGCTTCGGTGAAGGCCACCGAGAAATGGCTGAAAACCCTGCCTACGGATTCGGATTACGATGCGCATCATGCGCTGGTCGAAGGGCTGGAGCGTTTCAATGCGGAAAATGAAGCGGCTTCGCTCGGTCGCATGAAATCGCTGATGAAGCTGGAAGAAACGGGCCTGCCTTTGCAGCTGCGCATCGTCGATCAGTATGTGCGCAACCAGGCTTCGTTCCGTCTGGCTCGCCAGGCCTTGTGGCGCGAATCGTGGGTGTTCTGGTCGCTGCTGGCGGAAGCCTGGCTCGGCCTGCTGAAGCAGGCCTACCGTGGTCCGGCCAGCACGGAACTCAAGCCTTTTGCCGCCGAGATCGCCACCCGTGCGCTGCGCTATGCCGGCCTGGTCATGCGCTGGAACTATCACCAGGCGCGCGAGCCGGCGGCGTCCGCCTGGCGCCGGGTGCACAAGATCTACCGCTTGGCCGAGCGCGATGAGTTTGCGACGCAGGAGGTGCTGATCAATGCGCGCCCCACCCACTGCGCACGCGAATACACGCTGGTGGTGCTGATGGGGCTGGCGAATCCGCTGGGCTACCGCACGCAGGAAATCGAATCCATTGCGCAGATTTTTGAGGGCTACGAGCCTTTGCCCCTGCCCGCAAGCGTGCCGCGGCGCAGGGTGCACACGCACATGGTTGACCTGTCGCTGAGCGAAGGGGCCTGCGTGCTGGACGATGACTGGGTACAGGGCCGTCGTCTGCGTTACCTTGCACTGCGCCCGCTGGTCGATCATCTGAAATCGCTTGATCAAACCTCGACTGCGGAGGCGGGTAACGGGCTCACCAGCCAGGTGGCGAGCCTGATCGAACGCGGCGGCATCCGCCGCAACCGTCAACGCACGCATCGCTTCGGCCGTGTGTGGGTGGCGGCGGGGATGGACGCGATTCTGGCAGCACTGGCCCATCCCGACGCTGCCAAGGCGCGCCCGGACCTGGAACCGTGGATGCTGCGTGACGAGAGCACGGAGGGCATGGGCTTTGCGCTGTTCGAGGCCACTATGCTGCCGCATGGCCGCCTGGTGGCAGTGAGCTGGGACCCGTCGGAGAATGTCTGGCAGTTGCTGGCAATCCGCTGGAATCGTGAGGAAGACGGCCAGCATCTGGTCGGCACGCAGCGTTTGTCACGCCACCCCAAGCGGGTGGAAATCTATTTCGAGCTGGATGGGCAGGGGGTGGCGCAGGAAAAGACCTGGGCCGTGTTCATGCCGATGACCCATGCCGATCAGGGGGTCAGCAACCTGTTGATCCCAAAGACGCATTACCGACTGGGCGCGCCGCTGATGCTGCGCGACGGCGATATGGTCTATCGCTTACGGCTGGGCGAGGTGCAGGAAAGCCACGAAGGCTGGCTGCGCGTGGGCATGGATGTGGTGGGACGGGAACAGTTCGCCGTCGCCGCCTGAGGCCGCACTGGATCGAAAATTCAGCGCGTGCGGATGTCGCCGAAATGGAAGTCGAATGAGCCGGCGCGCCGGTCGCTGAAATACTGTTCCAGGGTGGCGCGCACGGTGCGGAAGGCGATTTCATCCCAGGGAATTTCGGCTTCGGTGAACAGCCTGGTTTCCAACGATTCGATGCCGGGCTGAAAATCCAGATCCAGCAGCCGCGCGCGGAACATGAAATACACCTGGTTGATGTGCGGCAGGTTGAACAGGGTGTACAGCCCGCCGATTTCGATGCGTGCGCCGGCCTCTTCCCAGGTTTCGCGCGCGGCGCCCTCCAGCGTGGTTTCGCCGTTTTCCATGAAGCCGGCAGGCAGCGTCCACAGCCCGAATTTTGGCTCGATGGCGCGGCGGCACAGCAGCACCTTGTCCTCCCATTCCGGGATGCAGCCGACCACCATCTTGGGGTTCTGGTAATGGATGGTGCCGCAGCGGGGGCACACATGGCGCGGCAGGTGGTCGCCTTCGGGCACGCGCAGCGCCACGGCGCTGCCACATTCACTGCAAAAATTCATGCTGCTTCCAATCTGCCGGGTTGCGCGCCACGGTAACAAAATCCCCCCACATCAATCAAGGACGATGCTGGAAGCCAAACCCGCGAGCGATTATCATTCAAGACCATTTACCGTTGTATTGATCGTCCATGCGCCCCTCCCACATCGAAACCATCCTCGACCGCGAATTTGACAGCGCCGCTGACGGCCACCATACGCCGGTGATGCTGTGGGGCCCGCCCGGCGTCGGCAAGTCGCAGATCGTCGCCAAGATTGCGCAGCAGCACGGTGTGCCGCTGATCGATATCCGGCTGTCGCAGATGGAACCGACCGATCTGCGCGGCATCCCCTTCCGCAGCGGCCAGTTGGTCGAATGGTCGATTCCCTCGATGCTGCCGGATGCCGAGCGCCATGGTCCGGCAGGCATTCTGTTCCTCGATGAAATCACCTCGGCGCCGCCCACGGTGTCGGCCGCGGCCTACCAGCTGATTCTCGACCGCCGCCTGGGCGAATACCGGGTGCCCGACGGCTGGGTGATTTTTGCCGCCGGCAACCGCCAGGGCGACCGCGGCGTGACCTACGCCATGCCGGCGCCGCTCGCCAACCGCTTCACCCACTACGAAGTCGTCGCGTTTCTCGACGACTGGGTGGACTGGGCGCACAGCGAGGACATCGATCCGCGCGTGATCGCCTTCCTGCGCTTTCGTCCCGATCTTTTGTTCAGTTTTGACCCGGCCCACACGCCGATCGCCTTTCCCAGCCCCCGCACGTGGGAATATGCCCACCGCGCGCTGCAGAAATTCGACAAGACCGCGTTGCTGGCCGATGCGCTGATGGGCTGCGTCGGGCAGTCGGCCGGGCTGGAACTGAAAACCTTTGTCGACAACCTGGCGCAGATGCCGGACATCGACGCCATCATCGCCGGCGAGGCCGCGGAAGTGCCCGAAGGCATCGACCTGCAGTATGGCGTTGCCGCCGCGCTGGTGCGCCGTGCGCTGCAGGCCGCCGACAGCGGCAACGCCACGGCGGTATACGGCAACATCCTCAAATACGCGCAGCGCTTTCCGCAGCGCGAGATGGGCGTCATGCTGGTTTCAGATATGCACCGCGCCGTCGGGCGGCCGCTGTTTGCCGTGCCGGCGTTTGCCGAGTGGGCCAACAGCATCACCGATCTGGTTCTGTACGAGCACTAACCATGGCTGACCAGCCCGACGCCCTGCAGCCCATCCTGACCAAGCTCGCCGCCGCGCGCACCCGCCTCATCATGGAGCGCCCGTTTCTCGGCGCGCTGGTGATGCACCTGCCGCTGAAGGTCGGCGGCGAGTGGTGCACCACCACCGGAACCGACGCGCAGGCGTTCTATTTCAATCCCGGGTTCGTCGAAAATCTCTCGCTCGCGCAGACGCAGTTTGTGCTGGCGCACGAGGCGATGCACTGCGCGATGGGGCATCCCCACCGCCGCAACCACCGCGTCAAGCGGCGCTGGGACGTAGCCTGCGACCACGCGGTCAACCTGATTCTGATCGAGGAAGGCCTGAAGCCGCCGCTGCACGGCATCCTCGCCGACCAGAATTTCATGACCCTGTCGGCGGAGGAAATCTACCCGCTGATTCCCGAGGACACGCCGGAAGAATCCTTCGACCAGCATCTGTTCGACAACGAATCGGGCGCCAGCCCCGACGAGAACCAGCGCCAGGACAATCCCGACGCCGGCGAGTCGGGCGGCCAGGGCAAGGAAGGCCAGAGCGAGGCCGAGGAGAAACAGGGCAGCGGCAGCCAGGCCTCGCAAAAGCCCAACGAGCTGTCTCCTTCCGAGCGCGAGGAACTCGCCGAACAGTGGAAGAACCGGCTGGCTGCCGCCGCCCAGGCTGCGCGCCAGGCCGGCAAATTATCCCAATCGATGATGCGCTGGGTCGATGGCCTGCTGGCGCCCAGCCTGCCGTGGCGCGCCCTGCTGGCGCGCTTTTTTGCGGTCAACCAGCGCGACGATTATTCGTGGCGGCGGCCGTCACGGCGCGAGGGCGACGCGCTGCTGCCGCGCCTGTCGAGCGAAGGGCTGGAAGTCGTCGCCGCGATCGACACCAGCGGCTCGATCAGCGACGACGAACTGCGCGAATTCGTCACCGAGCTCGATGCACTGAAAGGCCAGGTGCGCGCGCGCATCACCCTGCTGGCGTGCGACAACCAGGTGGCCGAAAACGCGCCGTGGGAATTCGAGCCCTGGGACACCATGCAGCTTCCCAACGATATGGAAGGGGGCGGCGGCACCGATTTCCGCCCGGTGTTCGACTGGGTCGAACAGGAAAACCGCAGCCCCAACATGCTGGTGTATTTCACCGATGCGGACGGCGAGTTCCCCAAGACCCCGCCGAATTACCCGGTCATCTGGCTGGTCAAGGGCAAGGGCGCGGTGCCCTGGGGCGAGCGGGTGCAGCTCAATTGAGCACAAGCGATCCACAGC
>DATMWS010000014.1:0-8359 GCA_035562135.1 Thiobacillus sp.
GGGTCACGCCCACCCCCTATGGTCCGGTGCTGATCCAGCAGGGGCTGCCGCCGCCCTACCGCGACTATCAGATGAACCGCGTTCTGCAACCTGAAGAAAAGAAACGCTGGCTGCAAATGGCGATGCCGATGATGGCCAACGTGATGCAGGTAGACGCGCGCGAGGCGATGAACCATTTCACCGTCAAGCTCAAGGTCAAGCCTGGCGTGTCGTTCAACGAAGTGGTCGAATCAATGATGCTGCGTGCCAATCAGGTCAACATGAAATTCGTCGGCAGCAATCTGCTTTGGAAGGATTTCCAGGCGGTGCTCGGCGACACCGGCACCCCGCGCATCGAAGTATTCAGCTTCTGCGACATCACGATCGGCCGCGAACTGCTGAAAATCATTCCGGAAATGGTGGTGTTCCTGCCCTGCCGCATCGCGGTGATGGAAGACGCCGACAAGAACATCTGGGTGCTGATGATGGACTGGGACATCACCTGGCTCGACCTCGCCGGCGAGCAGTTGGGCATGACGCCGGAACTGCGCAAGGGTGTGGTTGAAATCCGTGAAAAAATGGAAAGCATGATGCGTGCCGGCGCCAACGGCGAGTTATAAGCACCGCGCCACCCGGACAAAAAACCTGAATACCTCGCTGGCAAGGCGGAGGGCACCATGCGGGATTCCCCTACCATGGCACCGGAAACACATGTCACGTCGGTCAACGGAAATTCCCTCTCAGCCTTTTAAAACGATTGCCATAGGCGTTCCGCCATAATTCCCTTTTCGGGTGTGCTCAAACGGGCAATCACAATCTCGCGTGTGACGCCTTTAATATATTTCCCCGCTATGGAAATGAGCTTGCCGCTGTTCACTTCCTCCTCAACCAGAAATAAAGGCATGTGGCCCCATCCCATACCTTGCAGAATGACCTCCTTCTTTGTGTATTGATCCCCCACCGTCAAGTGCGGCACGTTATCCAACACAAAACGGTTGAGCTTCTCGCTGTGCGACGACGTATCTCGGATGATGCATTGTGTATAGCCATCCAAGTCGGCGTACCGAAGCTCACGGCTTATGGGCACATCCAGAAATCCTGGGGCTACAACAGGTACCACCCGAACTTTGCAAAAGTCACGATACTCATACCGTGAATCTGATTTGTCGACATGATGAATAATCAGGTCAGCATCCCCATCCAGTAAGCACTCATTCGGACCAAACAAGTTCCCAAAAAACAGATTGAGTCGGGTATAGGGATGTTCCCTGGAAAACGTGCGGAGTACCGCCAGTGCTTCTGGTAGGGGGGTGATATCACCCACAACGATATTGAGTTCGCCTTCCTCGCTACCCCTCAGGTGAGTGACTTGTTTTTTCAACTCATCCATGTCACCCAAAATCAGCTTTACGCTTTTATGGAACTTCTTCCCTTCCTCGGTGAGCACTGACCGATATCCGGACCGATCAAACAGCGCAAATCCAAGCTCATCTTCCAACTTCTTTATTACGGTAATCACGCTCGGATGAGTCTTATTGAGATACCTGGCCCCGGCTTGAATACTTCCCTGGCTGACCACTGCGTCCAAGGTCTGCATCTGTTGCAAGGTGATATTCATTATGTCCAGGATATCTACAGTCAGTGTCACAACATAGTACTTTTACCCTACATTAAGATCAACCTAGAATGGGGCTTGTGTAGCAACTTAAGGGGTGGACCGCATGTGGCCTATTGTCATCAATCCGTTGTCTGTTCGCTATCCGAAGACTTCCCTTATCCCTAATACAAAAGCCTGCATTGTCGGCTTCATCTTCATATTTAGCGTATCGACTGCTGCCCGTTGGGCCCAGGCCAATGAGGTTTCGCTGCCATATAAGGGTTTATCCCTCAACGCCAATCTCGAACTTGCCCCGGGCAAGCAACCTGCTGATGGGGTGATCCTCATTACCCACGGTGGGCTTGCGCATCGTGACATGGAATTGATCACCGATCTTCAGAAGCAGTTCAAAGAGCGGGCATACAACACCCTGGCCATCAATCTCAGTCTTGGCCTTAGCAACCGCCACGGCATATACGACTGCAACGTCACCCACCGCCATCTCAATGATGATGCCAAAGAAGAAATCGGTGCGTGGATAAACTGGCTGCATAAACAAGGTGCCAGGCGTGTGGTGCTACTTGGCCATTCACGTGGCGGTGCCCAAACAGCGCTCTATGCGGCAGAGCGCGACAACGAGCTGGTTAAGGCCGTAGTGTTACTGGCCCCCGCCACGAAAGACAACACCAATGCAGCTATTTATCCGAGGCGCTACCAGAAACCGCTGGAGCCGTTGTTGGAGAAGGCCCGTAAGCTAGTCGATTCAGGGAAGGGAGACGCCGTGCTCAAACACGTTGGCCTGCTGAGTTGCAGCGACACAATGGCAACCGCCAGAACCTTCGTTTCCTACTACGGACAGGATCCCCGCCTGGACTCGCCCTACCTGATCCCCAAACTCAAAAAGCCGACCTTAGTCGTGGTTGCAGGTAGCGATGAAGAAGTCATCGGCCTGGGCAAGAAATTAGCACCACTTGCCGATGGAACGCGCGTACGGATGAAAGTGATCGAAGGGGCCGATCACCTCTTCCGCGACCTCTACGCCGATGATGCGGCCGACGCGATCGATACGTTTCTAAAAAGCATTGCTTATGCTGCCCCCGCGACCTAGGCAAATGCTGCCCCCAGGAACGATACATCATGGCCGTGTTTACTGGGATGCAGTGCAAGGCCCTTCGCCACGGTCACAACCTGTTAGAGGAGGAGAGGACGCATGAAAAAAATTCGTACCTTCATTGCTTTAGGTATCGGAATGATTTTGTCCATGTGGGCTCATGCCGAGGTCAATCAAGTGAAGGTCAAAAAAGTTGAGCAGGACCTATACCAGACCAGTGACGGGCTATACATCGAAACCAGTTTTTGTAACGTGGACACAGATGGAGACAACGCAGTGCTCAATTATGTGAAATACGCATGCACCAACACTCTCCGATTCAGCTCGAATAGAACATGTGAGGTACAGTTTGTTTTTAGGTGATCTGCCCTGCCGGCATCTTGGCCAACAAACGCCAAAACTTGGGGGTAAGGTCTTGCGTTAACGTACAGGCGCCAATGGCGATCTTTGCGTTTATCAGGACGCCCCTGGGCGCGATCGTTATCCTCGCTGCAGGGCTTGGAATACCCCATCGAACGACGATGACGGCGCGTGAAAACATTCACCCCGCTCCTTAACCCCAATACCAATCTGCATGCCCCACCTTTCCCACCCATTCGTGTCCGCCCTATCACTGGAACAAGGCTTTGCCGAGCTGGAAAATCTCGCGGCCTCGGCGTCTACATCCTCGTGCTGGCCAATGGCTTCCATCTGACACCTCCTTGGCAATTGCCGCCATTTAAAGTGTCCGGAAAACTCGAGGCAATTCAGACGCCATACCCGCCTCATGTCAATTCGATCACCTGCCCCTGCAGCAAAGCCTCCACACCCCAGCCGGGCGCGGCGGCGCGCAGTTCGTTCATGATCGCCGACTCGTTGCCCGGTTTCAGATGGGTGATCCAGACCTCGGGGCGCACTTCCAAATCGTTCAATTCCGCCGCCAGCGAATCCGGCCAGTGGTGCTTCGACGCCTTGGCAATATCAACCAGTTCGTTTTCGAACGAGGTTTCGATGATGAGGTGGCGCAGGTCGGGAATGGCGTTGAGCGCGGCGACGAAGGCTTCGCTGCGCGTGGTGTCGCCGCTGAACACCAGGCTGCCCGCTGCGGTGGCCACATGCAGGCCGCACGCGGGCACCACGTGGTTCACCGGTAGCGGGGTGAAAGTGCGGTCCTTCAGGGTAAACGCTTCTCCCAACGCTAAAGGCATAAAGCGCAGCCACGGCGCGTCCGCACTCGGGATTTCGCGGAAGTCCGGCCACAATTTCCAGTTGAAGAGATGATTGGACAACACGTCCAGCACCTCGGGCAGCGCATGCACCGTCACCGGGGTGGCGCGCAGGTCGCCGACGCTGTCGAGCAGCAGGGGCAGCCCCAGCACATGGTCGAGATGGGCATGGGTGATGAACACGTGATCGATCGCCAGCAGTTGCTCAAAGTCGAGCGTGGTGATGCCGGTGCCGGCATCGATCAGCACGTCGTCGTCGACCTTGAAGCAGGTGGTGTGGCGCCCGCTGCCGATGCCGCCGCTGCAGCCGAGGATGGTGAGTTTCATCGCTGAATTATCGTGGCTATTTGGTGGTGTAGACGAACACGCCGTCCCAGTCAGCCGGGGGCGGTTCGGCGCGGGAGTGCGCGATACGTTCGAGGTAGATATCGTACAGCGTGCGCGGCGCACGGGCGTTGAGGGCGCGCAGGGCGGCTTCGGCAGCGTCCCAGTCCTGTGCCTGATAGCGCGCAAACGCAGCTTCGAACTCGGCCGCGTCCTGGCGCACCGCATCGGCGAGGCCATCTTTCGGCCCCAGCGGTTCATAGATCGCCACCGGCGTTTCCTTGCCCTTGACGCGCACTTCGTCGACTTTCATGAAGGCGTGCACGGGATCGGCCTCGACCGTGGGCTGGGTGGCCAGGATGCCGACGCCGTACTGCTTGGTGATGCCTTCCAGGCGCGAACCCAGGTTCACCGCGTCGCCCATCACCGTGTAGGCCATGCGGAATTCCGAACCCATGTTGCCGACGCTCATGCGCCCGCTGTTGACGCCGACGCCGATCTTCACTTCGGGCCAGCCGCGTGCGGCGAATTCCCGATTCAATTGCGGCAGCGCGGCCTGCATGTCGAGCGCGGTCTGCACCGCGCGGGTGGCGTGGTCGGCAAGATCCACCGGCGCGTTCCAGAACGCCATGATGGCGTCGCCGATGTACTTGTCGATGGTGCCGCGATTCTGCTGCACGACGCGCGTCATGGTCGACAGGTAGGCGTTCAGCACTTCGGCAAGTTCGGTCGGCGGCAGCTTCTCGGAAAAATTGGTGAAGCCGCGGATGTCGGAAAACAGCACGCTCATGTCGCGCGACTGTCCTTCCATGGTGTAGTGCGCCGGGTTCTGGCTCATTTCGGCAGCCAGTTCGGGCGGTACATACTGGCCGAACAGCTTGGTGATCTGGCGCTTGCTGCGCGTAGCGGCAAAAAAGCCGTAGGCGGTGTTGAGCGCATACAGGCCGAACAGCGTCAGCATCGGCGCCGCCATGGGCACCACCCAGAAGCGCGACCAGGCCGCACCGTAGGCGGCCAGCAGCAATGCCAGCAGCACCATGCTGGCAGCCAGGCCGATGGTCGGCCCGAAACGCAGCAGCACCGCCGTCAGCAACGCGCCCAGCAGCAGGACGGCCATCAGCCGCGCGTCGTTCGCCCACGGCGGCGTGGCGCGGGTGGTGCCGTCGAGCATGCCGGCGATCAGGTGAGCATGAATCTCGACCCCCGATAAGGCGTTGGAAAACGGCGTCACCCGCAGATCGGTCAGCCCCGGCGCGGTCGACCCCAGCAGCACGATGCGGTTTTCCAGCTGTTCCAGCGGCGCCTTGCCCGCCAGCACCTGCGCCGCTGACAGGTAGGGAAACGGCGCCCCGGCACGATACGGAACATGTACGGTGCCGTCCGCGCTGAGCGGAACACGGATGCCGCCCACCTCCAGCCACGGCGAAACATACTGCCGGCCGAGCACCGACTGCCTGTCAACGCCGGCAATGGCCGGATCGCCGCCGAACGCCACCCGCAGCGTGGAAGCCGACAGCGCCAGAAAGTAGCCTGCGCCATACGGGCTGACCAGACTCATCTGGCGTGCCGTGCCATCCTCGTCGGCGCGCATGTTGAAAAATCCTGCACCCTGTGCCGTCTGCTGGAAGGCGGCCAGATTCGCACCATAGCCGGTGGGCGGCGGCGTACCGGGTTGCAGCGGGCTAAAAACGTCGGCCGGCAACGAGGGCGCTGGCAATTGGCCGGATTTGGCGTCGCCCAATCCGGCCGGGATGAAGTAATAGCCCAGTGACAGCGGACGTTCGGCGAGCACCCGCGCAAAGCGGGCGTCGTAATCGAGGCGTGGCGCTAGCTGTTCGAGTGCCGCCCTGAAATCACGGCTGCCCGCCAGATCGCGATACGCCAGCTGTTTCAGGGTATCGAGGCCCGAACTCGTGTCCGGTTCGGCAAACACCACGTCGAAGCCGACCGCCGCCACGCCATAGCGGTCGAACAGCTGCTCGACCAGCGTGCTCATGGTGTTGCGGCTCCACGGCCAGCGGCCGAGGCTTTTCAGGCTGGCCTCGTCGATGTCGAGGATGGTCACGCGATCATCCACCCCGGCCGGCGCAGTGCGAATCAGCCAGGCGTCATACAGCCAGGCCTCGGCGCGCTGCATGGGGGCGATGTGGATCAGTCCCGCAACGTGCGCCGCGATCAACAAAACAAACAGCGCAGACAGCCCGGCCTGCGCCAGCCTGGATAAAAGGCGCTTCACCGAATGCGGTAGAAACCGTCGGCTAGTTCCTTGCCGCGAACGGCATCGAGACGCCCACCCACGGCCTCGCCCAGTGCCGCCAGCCGATCAGCTGGGTGCGGGTGGGTTTTGTAGAGCAGGCTGGTGCGGCTGTCCTTGGCGGGCAGCCCGGCCATGTCCTGCAACACATCCGGCAAACCCCACGGGGTGTAACCCGCGCGCGCGGCATACACGATGCCGACGCGATCAGCCTGAAATTCGGCGCTCTTGTCGAGCCCGCGCGCCATGATTTCGGCGCCATTGCCGATCAGGTTCTGCACCACTTGGTCGCTATCCTTCGCCTTGCTGCTGGCGGCCTGCCCCAGCGCGCCGATCAGGCTGGATTGCTTGAGCACCTTGAGATGATGTTTCTGGGTGACGTGGGCGATTTCGTGCGCCAGCACACCGGCCAGCTCGGCCTCGTTGTTGAGGCGGCGGTAGAGGCCCTTGGTCACGAAGATATACCCGCCCGGCGCCGCGAAGGCGTTGATGTCCTCGGTGTCGAGCACGCCGAAACGCCAGGCGACATCCTTGCGTCCGCTCTGCAGCGCCACCCAGTTGCCGACCAGGTTGACATAGCGTTGCAGCTTGTCGTCGCGTACCAGCGGCACCGCGCCCAGCAGGTTGCCGGAAATCTGTCTGCCGATTCGCGTCTCTTCTTCCAGCGAGTAATCGCCGAACAGCGCGAAGCCCAGCTGCCGGGCATCAATTTTCTGCTTGGCCGGAGGCGGCGGGACAGCGGCGCTTTGTGCCGCTGCAGGCGCCTGGCCGGGGGTCTGCGCGGGCTGCTGCGCCGGCGCCGGCTGCGTCGGCTTATCCTTGTTCAGTTCCTGGTTGATGCGCTCTTCGAGCAATTTTCCGAAGTCGATTCCGGCTGCCCCCCCGCTGAAAGCCACCAACGAAACGGCCAGTACCATCAGTTTCATTTTCATCAGTTGCTCTCCCAAGACGATGCGGGTTGCGCAGGTTTGGGCTCGGGCAGGGCCGGCACATTGACCGCGACCAGACCCGACTGGCCGGCATGACTCCTGGCCTGCGTTGCAGTCACTTTCAAGGCCTCCAGCCGTTCCAGTTCGTCGGCATTGAATTTGGCCTGCTTCAGGTCTTCGTCATTCAGTCCACGCAGGCCGGCCACCGCAACGACGCGGCTGGGATCGGACTTGGTGGTGGCAGCGCCCACCACATCGCCCAGCCCCGCGCCGCCGAGCCCGCCGGCGCCCGCCCGCACCGACAGCAGCCGGATCCATCCGGTGGTATTGCCTGAGGTCACGCGCAGCCACCCCCCCTGCTTGGCGAGGATGTTGACACTGGCGCCTCTGGCCACAGCCCCTGCCACCTTGGCGCTCGCGCTGGGCTGACTGTAGAGCTTTTCATTGCGCAAGACCGTGCCAGGCGCGGCCCAGGCAGATGCTGCGGTCACGCACAGCACCAGCGCGGTTGCCGGAATCAAGAATGGTTTCATTGTGTGTCTTCTCCGTTTGAAGCAAAACTGTATGGCCTGCCATTCAATGGCGCAAGCACCATCGATGGCGTTAAGATGCCGCGATGAATTTTCTCGCGGCTTCCATCGAATCGCTCGGCGCCAAGGTCGTCGGCTGGTTTACCGTCGGCTATGGCATGTTCGCCTTTCTGGTCCAGGCCCTGTTGCTGCTGCTGGACCGCACCACCTGGAACCGCGCCACCTTCGATGTGGTGGTCAAGCAGGTTTACTTTACCGCCGTGCAGATTCTGCACGTTTTCCTCGGCTACACACTGGTTATTTCGTGGCTCATCGTCAGCATCATCCTGTCTACCGCGCGCGATTTCGGCCTCACCGCGTTCGCCAGCGAAATGACCATCCGCGTGCTGGTGCTGGAACTGCTGCCCTTCCTGACTGCGCTCTTTATTGC
>DATMWS010000015.1:0-3357 GCA_035562135.1 Thiobacillus sp.
GGCACGGGTGCAGCCGCGTTCCGACCTGCGCGGACTGTTCCTGCTGGCGGCCGCCGGCACAGCCTGGCTGCTGGCCGATGCGGGCAGCGTCAATGTCGTTGCGCAGTATGCATTCATCGCCATCCTGATTGCGGCAGTGTGGACCCTGCTTGGCTGGACCTTCGTGTGGGCGGCCTTCTTTCCGCTGATGTTCCTGTTTTTCGCGGTGCCGGTGGGCGAGTTCCTGATCCAGCCGCTGATGGGGGTGACCGCCGATTTCACCGTGGCGATGCTGCAATTCACGGGTATTCCGGTTTACCGCGAAGGCACGTTCTTCAGCATCCCAAGCGGCGACTGGTCGGTGGTCGAAGGCTGCTCCGGGCTGCGCTATCTGATTGCCTCGGTCACGCTCGGCGTGTTGTACGCCTACCTCACCTACCGTTCGTGGAAACGGCGCCTGCTGTTTTCCCTCGCCGCCATCGTCGTGCCGATCTTCGCCAACAGCGGGCGCGCCTACATGATCGTGATGATCGCCCATCTGTCCGACATGAAGCTGGCGCTCGGCGTCGATCACTATATCTACGGCTGGGTTTTTTTTGGTCTGGTCATGCTGCTGCTGTTCTGGATCGGCAGCTTCTGGCGCGAAGACGAGCAGCCGGAGCCCGCCGCAGATCAGCCGGTTGAAGTGCCCGCAGGCAGTGGGCATGCGCGGCCGATCCTGCCGATGGCGATCGTTGCGCTGCTGGTGGCCGGTCTGTGGCCGGCCTACGCCAGCTGGCTCAACACGCGCCCACTGCCGGCCCTGTCGGCATTGCAGGTCGAGGCGCAGGGGGGCTGGCAGCCTGGCGAGACTTTCACCACCTGGGTGCCGCACTGGGTCGGCGCCGACCGCCAGCTGCGCCAGCCCTATACCCAGGCCGGGCGCAAGGTGTTGCTGGAGCTCAATTACTATGTGACCCAGCGGCAGGATGCCGAGCTCATCAACTCGCAGAATTTCATGATTCGTCAGAAGGATCCGGCGTGGTCGAACATCGGCGAAAGCCTTGCCACGGTGGAGATCGGCGGCGAATCGCGTCAGGTGCGGCAGGCCAAACTGCGTGGCAGCGACGGCCAGCGCCTGCTGGTGTGGCAGTGGAACCTGATCAACCAGCGCCCCGTCGTCAACGACCAGGCCGCCAAGCTGATCCTGGCGCTCGACCGCGTGCGGCTGAAACGCGACGACGGCCTGTCGGTGCTGATCGCCACCCCGTACGAGGAGCCGGAACGCGAGGCTGCGGCCGCCACGCTGGCGCGTTTTGCCGCCGACATGGAGTCCGCGATCGGTCGCACCCTCGACCAGGTTGATGGGCGGTGACCGCACACATCGTGCATATCGTCCACCGCTTCGACACCGGCGGCATGGAAAATGGCATGGTCAACCTGTTCAACACCCTGTCGCCGAAACGCTACCGGCACACCGTGGTGGCGCTGACCGACTTCAGCGATTTCCGCCAGCGAATTACCGCGCAGCCGGTCGCCTTCCACGCGCTGCATCGTGCGCCGGGGCATGGCTTAGGCTGGACGGTGCGCTTATGGAAACTGCTGCGCCGCCTCAAGCCCGATCTGGTGCACACCCGCAATCTGGCCGCGCTGGAAGCGCAGTTCGTGGCCGCGGCCGCCGGCATCCGTGCCACCGTGCACGGCGAGCATGGGCGCGACGTGTTCGACCTCTATGGTCAGAACTGGAAATACAATCTGCTGCGCCGTGCCGCCCGCCCTTTTGTGTCGAACTACATTGCCGTGAGCCGGGATATCGAAACCTGGCTGCGCCTCGCCATCCGCGTGCCGCCGCGCAAGCTGCACCAGATATACAACGGCGTCGACAGCGCAAAATTCCATCCGCGCGAAGGTGCGCGGCCGGCGTTTGCCCACCCCGAGAGCATTGTTTTTGGCTCGGTTGGGCGCATGGTCGAGGTCAAGGATTACCCCACGCTCACGCGGGCCTTCATCCAGCTGGTGCATCAGCAGCCCGAACGCGCCGCGCGCGCGCGTCTGGTCATCGTCGGCGAAGGCCCGGCACGCGCGACCTGTCTTGACCTGCTGCAGGCCGCCGGCCTGGCGCATCTGGCCTGGCTGCCGGGCGAGCGCCACGACATTGCGGACATCATGCAGGCGCTTGACGTATTCGTGCTGCCTTCCAAAAACGAGGGTATCTCCAATACCATCCTGGAAGCGCTGGCGAGCGGCCTTCCGGTGATTGCCACCGCGGTGGGCGGCAATGTCGAACTGGTGGAAACAGGCGTCAACGGCGTGCTGGTTCAGCCGGGCGATGTGGCCGGTATGGCACAGGCCTTGCTCGGTTATCTGGATGCGCCGGCGCGCATTGTCGAACACGGTGGGAACGCGCGGCGGCAGGCCGTACAGCGCTTCAGCATTCCGGCGATGGCCGAGGCCTATGCCACGGTGTACGACCAGACACTGCAGCGCTGGCGCTGAGGCGCCGTCAGGCAGCCTGAAAACTCGACAGGAACAGGGACCAAAAATAATATGTGCGGCATCACCGGCATTTTCGATACTCGCGGCGTGGAGGAAATTTCACGCGAGCTGCTGCATCGCATGAACGAAAGCCAGTTCCACCGCGGCCCCGACGAAGGCGGCCTGCATCTGGAGCCGGGCGTGGGGCTGGGGCACCGGCGGCTGTCGATCATCGACTTGTCGACCGGCCAGCAGCCGCTGTTCAACGAGGACGGTTCGGTTGTCGTCGTGTTCAACGGCGAAATCTACAACTTCCAGGAACTGGTGCCCGAACTCGAGGCGCTCGGCCACACCTTTCGCACCCACTCCGACACCGAAGTCATTGTCCACGCCTGGGAAGCCTGGGGCGAGGCCTGCGTCGCGCGCTTTCGCGGCATGTTCGCGTTTGCGCTGTGGGACCGCAAGCAAGAAACGCTGTTCGTGGTGCGCGACCGTTTCGGCGTCAAGCCGCTGTATTACGCCTTCCTCGATACCGGCGAATTCATTTTCGGTTCGGAGCTGAAGTCGCTGATGGTGCACCCCTGCCTGGCGCGCGACATCGACCCGCTGGCGGTCGAGGAATATTTTGCCTACGGTTACGTGCCGGAGCCGCGCACCATTTTCAAGCGCGCGTACAAGCTGCCGCCGGGTTTCACGCTCACCCTCAAACGCGGCCAGGCGCGCGCGCTGCCGAAGCAGTATTGGGACATGCCATTCACGCCGGTGGTGGTGAAGGACGAGGCCAGCGCAATGGACGAGCTGATCGAGCGCATCAAGGAATCGGTCCGCCTGCGCATGATTGCCGACGTGCCGCTCGGTGCGTTCCTGTCGGGGGGCGTCGATTCCAGCGCGGTGGTGGCGATGATGGCCACGCAGTCCGCCACG
>DATMWS010000016.1:0-2578 GCA_035562135.1 Thiobacillus sp.
CCATAGCACGGTCAGCCGGGTATTGGCGCAAGCGGGCTTGCCGCGTATGGGCGCCCCGCGCCGGCCATCGGCCGTTGACCCGTACTTGCCGTTTATCCTGGAGACCCTGGAAAAGTTCCCGACGCTGACGGCCACGCGGCTGCATGCGATGGTGAAAGAACGGGGTTATGTTGGCAGTGCAGACCAATTTCGCCATTATGTTGCCTTGCACCGCCCAAAGCGGAAAGTTGAGGCCTACCTGCGCTTACGGACACTGCCTGGGGAGCAGGGACAGGTCGATTGGGCCCACTTTGGCCATTTGGGCATTGGCCGTGCGCGTCGGGCGGTGATGGGCTTTGTGATGGTGCTGTCTTGGTCGCGGACGGTTTACGTCCATTTCTTTCTCGGCGCCCACATGGCGAATTTTTTGCGTGGCCATGTCGGGGCATTTGATGCCTGGGGTGGCCTTCCCCGGGTGTTATTGTACGATAACCTGAAAAGCGCGGTACTGGAACGCCAAGGCCAGGCCATTCGTTTTAACCCGGTACTGCTTGATTTCGCTGGTTTTTACCGTTATGAGCCCCGGCCGGTTGCGGTGGCGCGGGGCAACGAGAAAGGCCGCGTTGAACGGGCGATCCGCTATATCCGGGATGCCTTTTTTGCCGGGCGGACATTTTCCGGCATTGACGACTTGAATGCGCAGGCGCAGGCCTGGATGGACGGAGCATCCGCCGACCGGCGGTGCCCAGAAGACACAACAATAACCGTGCGGGAAGCGTTTGGCCAAGAACAGAAGCATTTGCTGGCACTGCCGGGAACCCCCTATCCCACCGACGAACAAGTCGCCGTCAAAATAGGCAAGACCCCTTATGCGCGGTTTGACCTGAATGATTATTCCGTACCCCACGGTTGTGTGCAGCGCACATTGACTGTCGTGGCAGACCTCAAGCAGGTACGGCTCCTGGATGGCCAGGCAATCATCGCGACGCATCCACGAAGCTTTGATAAAGGCGCCCAAATCGAAGACCCCGCGCATATTGCAGCACTCACCGAACATAAGCACCATGCCAGCCAACACCGCAACACCGACCGGCTCACCCAGGCGATACCACAAAGCCGTGAACTGCTGGCACTGGCGGCAGCACGGGGTGAACCTCTTGGCCGTATTGGCGCCACCTTATTAAGCTTAATAGACCGTTATGGCATCATTGCGTGTCAAGCGGCGGTACAGGAAGCGTTGCAACGCGGCGTCCCCCATCCCAATGCGGTCCGTCTGATCCTGGAACGCCGGCGTGAAGAGCGCAATGAACCACCCCCGGTGGAGAGGGTGCTACCCTGTCACCTGCAACAGCGCGATACGGTCATCTTGCCGCACGACCTTGACACGTATGACCAGATTACGGAGGCCAGCCATGCTGACTGAGGCACAGCACTTACGCGCTGAAAACTTAAAGCTGCATGGACTCCTGGCGCATTGGGCTGAAATAGCTGACCCTGCCTGGGTCGAGCAGCTACTCGATTGGGAAGAAGCGGAACGGGCACGGCGCAGTTTGGAACGCCGCTTGGGCAGCGCCCATATTGGCCGTTTCAAGCCGTTAGCCGACTTCGATTGGAACTGGCCTGAACAAATCGACCGGCTGGCCATTACTGAATTGATGGGCTTGGCATTCTTGAAAACGGCCACTAATGCCATCCTGGTCGGGAGCAGCGGCCTTGGCAAATCAACCCTCGCGCAAAACATTGCGCATCAGGCGGTCCTGAACGGACATACCGTCTTGTTTACCACCGCCGGGCAATTGCTCGGCGACCTGGCCGCACTGGACAGTGATTCTGCACTGCGCCGGCGGTTACGTTACTATGCAGCGCCAGCACTGCTGGTAATCGACGAAGTGGGCTACCTCTCTTATTCAAACCGGCATGCCGACTTGCTATTTGAGTTGATCAACCGGCGGCATGAACAAAAAAGCACCCTGGTCACCACCAATAAAGCCTTCGCCGAATGGTCGGACGTATTCCCCAATGCGGCTTGTGTCGTGGCGCTGATTGACCGGCTGGTGCATAACGCCGAAATCATCGCCATCAAGGGCAAATCGTATCGCCAGAAAGAAGCCCAAGAACGTGCCGAACAACGCAGTAAGAAACGGAAAATCTCATCTTCCAGGGGGTCAGAATGAAAAACCAACCTCCGCCTTCTGGATTGACCATCGGCCTTGAACTTCTCATCGACGATAACTGGACACCCGAACAAGCCTGGGCGGTGGTGGAGTTATTGGATGATTTGCGCGAACGGATATGGAATCACTACCAGATACCCATCCAAGACTATCTTCGTGAAGAACGCGGCGTATTTCATGCCCACCAGGAAGATTTATCGAATTGGAGTGACTTTGAGTTTTGATCGGCATTCGCCTTAAAAATATAAAGGGCCTTTACTGGCCCTTTTTGTTGGATAAGCGTTAGATGAATTCAGCGCCATATTTATGCGCCAATTTTCTGCGATTCTTTGACCCTACTAACAGGCACGTCCCTTTCGAGATAAGTACGGATAAAATTACGCCGGAAAACATAACTGTCTTCATCGCTTACAGCGAGATAGCTA
>DATMWS010000017.1:0-3470 GCA_035562135.1 Thiobacillus sp.
CTGCATCAGCGGACTCAGGAAATACTCGATCACCCGCCGCGTGCCCGTCTTGACCTCGACCGTCACCGCCATGCCCGGGGTGAGCCGCACCGTCTTGTTCTCCACTCTTAGCGTGTCCTTGGCAAGCTTCACCCGGGTGGAGTAGATCAGCCCCAGTTTTTCGTCCTGAATCGCGTCGGACGAGACCTGGGTGATGGTGCCGTGCAAGGTGCCGTACTTGGTGAAGGGGAAGGTCTCCACCTTCACTTCGGCATCCTGCCCCGGATTCACAAAGCCGATGTCCTTGTTGGGCAGCATGGCTTCGACTTCGAGCACGTTGTCTTTGGGCACGATCACCATCAAGGGTTGGGCGGGGGTGACTACGCCGCCGACGGTATGCACCGCCAACTGCTGCACGGTACCGGCCACCGGCGCGGTCATGTGCATCAAACGACCGCGCTGATCGGCCTTGACCAGTTCCTGTTCCAGCGACGCGGCCTTTTGATCCGCCAGATTGTGCTGATCCAATAGCTGGCGGCGCGTTTCGGCGGCGAGCGTGGCTTGCTGCTGCTGTGCTTCCATCAGCGCGGCGCGGATTTCCGCGACTTTGGAGCGACTGCTGGCCAGATCCTGCTCCTGTTCGATGCGGGCCTGCTCGCGTTCCAGATAGCCGTGCTGGGAGATGAAGTTCTCCTTCACCAGCTTTTGATAATCCTGGGCACGCTGGCGGGCGATGGGCGCGGTTTGTTCAAGCTTGCTGACCTGTTCCAGGGTGGCCTGGAGTTCCGCCCGGCGACGGGCGATCTCCGCCTGCAATTGCAGCTGACGAGCCTGGTATTCCTGGTATTGGCCGGTAGCCTGGCTTTGCTCGGCGAGCAGGCGGGCGGCATCGGCGCCGTCCAGCGGTTGCAGTCTGGGTGGAGTGCCGTTTGCCAGGGCTGCCAGCAGCGCTTGCGCACGCAACGCTTCCAGCCGCGCAGTCAGCGCTTCGTTGCGCAACCGTTCGCTGTCTGCGGTGGTGGTGGTGGCATCGAGCTCGATCAGCACCTGGCCTAGCTGAACGGCCTGCCCGTCGCGCACATGGATCGCTTTGACCACGGCGGTCTCCATCGGCTGGATGACCTTGGTGCGATCGTTGGGGATGATCTTGCCGACGGCAGTAGCGACGACATTGATGCGGCCGAAGATGGCCCACAGCAAGGCGATCAGGGCAAACGCCATGATGAGCCAGAGCGTGATGCGCGGTGCAGGATGCACCGGCGTGTCACGCAAGGCCAGCGCGGCGGGCAGGAACTGGGCTTCGTGGGGATGCAGCGCTGGGCTGTCGGTTTCACGGCGCTGCGACCAGGCGTGGCGGAAGATTTTGGCGTAGCGCTTGAACAAATCGGCGAAGGCGTGGCGTTTCATTTCAGTCAATCTCAGGCGTGTTGCAGGCGATGCAGGCGGGAGTAATGCCCCGCCTCGTGTTCCAGCAGTTCGGCATGCGTCCCGGCCTCGACGATCTGGCCGTGATCCATCACCAGGATGCGGTTGGCATGGCGCACGGCGGACAGGCGGTGGGCGATGATGATGACGGTGCGGCCCTGGCAGATGGCCTGCATGTTGTTCTGGATGATGCGTTCGGATTCGTAATCCAGCGCGCTGGTGGCTTCGTCGAAGATGAGGATGCGCGGCTGGGTGATGAGCGCGCGGGCGATGGCGATGCGCTGGCGCTGGCCGCCCGACAGGGTGGAGCCGTGTTCGCCGACCATGGTGTCGTAGGCTTCGGGCAGTTCCAGAATGAATTCGTGCGCGCCGGCGAGTTTCGCCGCCGCGATGACCTGTTCCAGCGGCGCGCCGGGGTCGGCCAGGGCGATGTTCTCCCTCAACGTCCGGTTGAACAGGACGTTGTCCTGTAGCACGACGCCGATTTGCCGACGCAGGCTGGCGGCGTCGACCAGGGTCAGGTCCATCCCATCGACCAGCACACGGCCGCGTTCCGGCACATACAGGCGTTGAATCAGTTTGGTCAGTGTGCTCTTGCCCGAACCGGAGCGGCCGACGATGCCGATCACTTCGCCCGGCTGGATGTCGAGGGTGATGCCTTTGAGCACTTCGGGGGTGTCGGGCCGGTAACGGAAATGCACGTCATCGAGCGTGATCCGCCCGTTAATCGGCGGCAGACTGCTCTTGGCGCCTGCAGCTTCGGTGGGGGCATTGAGAATGTCACCCAGACGCTGCACCGAAATGCCGGTCTGCTGGAAGTCGGTCCACAGCTGCGCCAGCCGCATGATCGGCTGCGCCACCCGGCCGGCCAGCATGTTGAAGGCGATGAGCTGGCCGACGGTGAGCTGGCCTTCGATCACCAGCTTGGCGCCCAGCCACAGGGTGCCCACCGTAACGAGCTTGCCCACCAGATTGGTGCTTTCATGCGCCAGGGTCGAGAGCGTCGCGGATTTGAACCCGGCGGACACATAGCTTGCCAACTGGGTGTCCCAGCGGCGCTGCATCTGCGGCTCGACCGCCATGCTCTTTAGCGTATCGATCCCCGAGACGGTCTCGACCAGAAAGGCCTGGTTCTCGGCGCCGCGGTTGAACTTCTCGTGCAGCCGCGCGCGCAGCAGTGGGGTGACCAAGAGGGCTATCACGAAATACAGCGGCAAGGACGCCAGCACCACCAGCGTCAACCAGCCGCTGTAGAACAGCATCACGGCGATGAACACCACCGAGAACAGCACGTCGAGCACCACGGTAATCGAATTGCCGGTGAGGAAGGCGCGGATGTTCTCCAACTCTCGCACCCGCGCCACCGAATCGCCCACCCGGCGCGCCTGGAAGTAGCCCAGAGGCAGGTGCAGCAGGTGGCGGAACAGCCGCGCGCCCAGTTCCACGTCGATGCGGCTGGTGGTGTGGGCGAACACGTAGCTGCGCAGTCCTGAGAGCGCGACTTCGAAAATCGACACCACCAGCAGGCCCACCGCGATGACATCGAGCGTCGTCAGCCCCCGATGCACCAGCACCTTGTCCATCACCACCTGAAAGAACAGCGGGGTGACAAGCGCAAAAAGATTGAGCACAAACGACACCAGCAGCACTTCATAGAGCAGCTTGCGGTATTTGACGACGGCGGGGATGAACCAGGAGAAGTCGAACTTCGCCATCTCGCCGATCATCGAGGCGCGCGAGGTGAAGAGGATGAGTTCGCCGTTCCAGCGGGCCAGCAGCTCGTCGTGCGACACGACCTCGGGGCGTTCGGCCTTGGGGTCGTGGATCAGGGCCTTGTCGGCATCGAACCGGGCGAGGATGAAGTAGCCGCCCGAACTGTCTACCGCCATGGCGGGCAGCGGAGTGCGACCCAGCCGGTCGAGGGTGGTCTTGACCGGCTTGGCCTGCAAACCCAGGTGCTTGGCGGCGAGCAGGATTTCAGTCTTGCCGAACGCGTCGCCCGACGCCTTGAACTGATGCGCAAGCTGGTCGGGGTCGGCGGCGATCTGGTGAAAGCGCGCCAGCAT
>DATMWS010000018.1:0-14534 GCA_035562135.1 Thiobacillus sp.
CCTTGAAGCTCTGCCCGGCACGACGGATTTCGTCCAGCTGGATCTCTTGACTGATTTCCGATTTCACCGACGAGACATAACGCTGCATGCGTCCGTACAGATGCCCTGCCGTGCGCGCCACCTTGGGCAGGCGCTCGGGGCCGATGACGATCAGCGCAACCACGCCGATGACGATCAGCTCGGTGAACCCGATATCAAACATGGGAAGGGACCTGGACCTGAAGCCGGGAACCGGAGATTAAAAAACCCGGCTTCACCGCGCGCTCAGGAATGGGTTTTGTCCTTCACTTCGGCATCGATGGTGCGACCAGACTCCGCCGTTTCATCCAACTTCGGCGTCTCCACCTTCATGCCTTCCTTGAACCCTTTGACCGCGCCGCCCAGATCGCTGCCGATGTTGCGCAGTTTCTTGGTGCCGAAAACCAACATTACGATGACTAGAACAATTGCCCAATGCCACCAAGCTCCAATTCCCACGATGCTTCTCCTTAAAAACTTAAATACGGCTTTTGCTTACCGGCCACGCAATGATAGCGAAAGCCCAAAGTGAAAACACATTGACGACTGGCACTAGTGTTAGCAATGACCACCATCCAGAAAACCCTGCCTTACGGGCGATCAAAATAACTGGAATGAAAAAAATCAGTAGCCAAAGGATCAATGCCACCAGATGCCAGATGCCAGATGCCAAAGCTATCCATAATATTTCCCTTTTTAGTTTAACTGCGCTTGACGGGATCGCCCCCGCCAAACACATGAACGTGGATGTGGAAAACTTCCTGACCGCCGCCACGCCCGGTATTGATCAGCGTTTTGAAGCCGCCGTCGAGCCCCTGTTCCTTTGCCAGACGCGGCGCCAGCAGCAGCATCTTGCCGAGCAGCTTTTCATGCTCGGGCGCGCAGTCGGCCAGCGTCGCGATATGCACCTTAGGAATAATCAGGAAATGCACCCGCGCGAACGGGTGGATATCGTGAAACGCCAGCACCTCATCGTCTTCATACACCTTGCCGCACGGAATCTGGCCGGCAAGAATTTTGCAGAAAATGCAGTCACTCATGTCGATTTGCCTTTTCTACCAGCCCGGACAAGCCCTCGCGGCGCGCAAGTTCATTCAGCACATCCGCCGGCTTCAGCCCCTTGTGTGCCAGCAGCACCAGAGTATGAAACCACAAATCGGCGACTTCGTAGATGATCTTTTCGGGCTGGCCGTCCTTCGCCGCCATCACGGTCTCGGTCGCTTCCTCGCCGATCTTTTTCAGGATGGCGTCGGTGCCCTTGGCATACAGCTTGGCGACGTAGGAGCTGTCTGGCGACGCCTGCTTGCGCGCTTCCAGCATTTCAGCCAGACGGTCGAGGATGTCGCTCATGTGCGGTAAATCTCGTCGGGGTTCTTGATTACAGGGGCAGTCGTCACCCAGTGATCGTTTTCCAGCTTCTGAAAAAAACAGGAGCGCCGTCCGGTATGACAGGCAATACCGCCCAACTGTTCAATTTTCAGCAACACCACATCGTTGTCGCAATCGAGCCGGATTTCCATGACGTTCTGCACGTGGCCGGACTCTTCGCCCTTGCGCCACAATTTGTTACGCGAACGCGACCAGTAGACGCCGCGCTGCGTGCGCGCGGTTTCTTCCAGCGCCTCGCGGTTCATCCACGCCACCATGAGGATTTCGCCGCTGACCGCATCTTGGGCGATCGCCGGCACCAGGCCCTGTGCGTCCCATTTGACGGCGTCGAGCCAGTCGCTCACAGCCGCACCTCGATGCCGTGCTGCTTCATGTAGCGCTTGGCTTCGTCAATACCGTATTCGCCGAAGTGGAAAATGCTCGCCGCCAGCACCGCATCGGCGCGCCCTTCCTTCACGCCGTCCACCAGATGCTGCAGGTTGCCGACGCCGCCGCTGGCGATGATGGGAATGTCGACCGCGTCGGAAATCGCGCGCGTCAGTTCCAGATCGAAGCCGCTCTTGGTACCGTCGCGGTCCATCGAAGTCAGCAGCAGTTCGCCCGCACCGAGGCTTTCCATTTTTTTCGCCCACTCGATGGCATCGAGCCCGGTGGCCTTGCGGCCGCCGTGGGTGAAGACTTCCCAGTGGTCGCCCACCCGCTTGGAATCGATGGCAACGACGATGCACTGGCTGCCGTAACGATCGGATGCATCCTTCACCAACTGCGGGTTCATCACCGCCGAGGTATTGATGCTGACCTTGTCGGCGCCAGCGTTGAGCAGACGCTGCACATCGCCCACTTCGCGCACGCCGCCGCCTACAGTGAGCGGAATGAACACCTCTGACGCGACCGCCTCGATGATGTGGAGAATCAGGTCGCGATTGTCGGACGACGCGGTGATATCGAGAAAGGTCAACTCGTCGGCGCCCGCCTCGTTGTAGCGTCGCGCGATTTCGACCGGATCGCCGGCGTCCTTCAGCTCGACGAAATTGACACCCTTGACCACGCGGCCATTGGTGACGTCAAGGCAGGGAATGATGCGCTTTGCCAGCATGGTTATCCAGTCAAGTCAGACTCCGAACACGCCGCCCGCCAGTTCGTCGGCGAGCTTTTGTGCCTCGGCAAAGTCGAGCGTGCCCTGATAGATCGCGCGGCCGGTGATCGCACCGATGATGCCGTCCTTGGCGACGGTGGACAGCGCCCTGACATCGTCGAGATTGGTGACGCCGCCGCTGGCGATGACCGGAATCGAGAGCGCCTGCGCCAGTCTTTGGGTGGCTTCGATGTTGACGCCGGTCAGCATGCCGTCACGCCCGATGTCGGTGTAGATGATGGCTTCGACGCCATAGCCCTCGAAACGCTTGGCCAGATCGATCACGTCGTGACCGGTGATCTTGGACCAGCCTTCGACGGCAATCTTGCCGTCACGGGCGTCGAGCCCGACCATCACGTGGCCGGGGAAGGCGTCGCAGGCCTCATGCAGGAAGCCGGGGTTCTTCACCGCGGCGGTGCCGATGATGACATAGCGCACGCCGTCGTCGAGATAGCGCTCGATGGTGGCGAGATCGCGGATGCCGCCGCCGAGCTGCACCGGCATCTCGTCGCCCACCGCATCGACGATGGAACGTATCGCCGCGTCGTTGACCGGCTTGCCGGCAAAGGCGCCATTGAGGTCGACCAGATGCAGACGACGCGCGCCGAGTTCTTTCCAGTGGCGGGCAGTCGCTGCCGGGTCCTCGGAAAACACGGTGGCACGGTCCATCTCGCCTTGCTCAAGGCGCACGCAGTGGCCGTCTTTAAGGTCGATCGCAGGAATAATTAACATGGCTAATCAGCAGGGTCGTACAGGTGAGGAATTAGGCGCAGGCTGCGCCGGACATATCACAGGCGGTGTCGCGTTCGCCCGGATTCCAGGTTACAAAATTGCCCAGCAGCGTCAAACCGTCATTCTGGCTTTTTTCCGGATGAAACTGGACAGCAAAGATGTTCGCCGATGCCACCGCGCAGGTGAACGGGAACGGGTAATGCGAGAAGCCGGCAATCACCTCGGGCGAAGCCGGCTGCACGAAATAGCTGTGAACGAAGTAGAAGCGCGCGCCTTCCTCGATTCCCACCCACAGCGGATGCGGGATCGCCTGATGGACGTTGTTCCAGCCCATGTGCGGCACCTTGAGCTTGTTGCCGGTCTCATCGTGCATCGCCTCGTGCGGAAAGCGCTGCACCGTGCCTGGCAAAATGCCCAGGCAGACGGTGTCGCCTTCCTCGCTGTGTTCGAACAGCACCTGCATGCCCATGCAGATGCCGAGGAAAGGCTTGCTGCGGGCGGCATCGACAATCACCTGACGCAGACCGCGCACCTCGATTTCGCGCATGCAGTCGGGCGCGGCGCCCTGCCCCGGAAACACCACACGCCCGGCCGCGGCAATGACCGCGGGGTCGGACGTGACCACCACGCTCGCCGCCGGCGCGACGTGTTCGATGGCCTTGGACACCGAACGCAGATTGCCCATGCCGTAGTCGATGACTGCGATGTCGACGCTCACCGCGCAGCCTTCTTTTCGCAATTCATAGGACGCCTTTTGTCGACGGCAGCGCATTGCCCATGCGCGGGTCGGTTTCCACCGCCATGCGCAGCGCGCGGCCGAATGCCTTGAAAATGGTTTCAGCCTGATGGTGCGCGTTGATGCCGCGCAGGTTGTCGATGTGCAGCGTGACCCCAGCGTGATTGATGAAGCCGCGGAAAAATTCGAGGAACAGGTCGACGTCGAATTCACCGATGCGCGCACGGGTGTAATCGACGCGATATTCCAGTCCCGGCCGTCCCGACAGGTCGATCACCACGCGCGACAGCGCCTCATCGAGTGGCACATAGGCATGGCCGTAGCGGCGGATGCCCTTCTTGTCGCCGAGCGCCTGTGCGAAGGCCTGTCCCAGGGTAATTCCCGTGTCCTCCACCGTGTGGTGGGCGTCGATGTGCAGATCGCCTTGCGCCTGGATGTCGAGGTCGATCAGGCCGTGGCGCGCGATCTGGTCGAGCATGTGGTCGAGAAACGGCACGCCGGTCGCGAGCTTGGAAACGCCGGTGCCGTCGAGGTTGAGACTGACCGTGATCTGGGTTTCAAGGGTGTTGCGAGTGACTTGTGCGGTGCGCATGGCGTCGGAAAATAAAGCTGTAAAGGGATTCTAGCAGGCCGCTATCGTTTTCAGCACAGCGCTTTCAACGCGGCGAGCAGTGCATCGCATTGCGCGTCGGTGCCGATTGTGATGCGCAAAAACGGTGCAATGCGGGCCGGATGCTTGAAATGCCGCACGATGATGCTGCGTTCGCGCAGGGCGGCGGCCAGTTCCGCGCCGTCGTGTTCCGGATGACGGGCGAAAATAAAATTGGCGGCCGAGGGCAGCACCTCGAAGCCAAGTTCTTCCATTTCGCGTACCAGCCGGGTGCGCGTTGCCACGACCTTCGCGCAGAGGCTTTCGAAATAGGCGTGGTCGTCAATCGAGGCCAGCGCACCGGCCTGGGCAAAACGATCGAGTGGGTAGGAGTTGAAGCTGTCCTTCACCCGGCTGAGCGCCTCGATCAGATGCGGCTGGCCGATGGCGTAGCCGACCCGCAGGCCGGCCAGCGCATGCGACTTCGACAGGGTGCGCGCTACCAGCAGCTGCGGATAGCGCGCCACCAACCCCACCGCCGACTCCCCGCCGAAGTCGATATAGGCTTCATCGATCACCACCACCGAATCGGGGTTGCCGGCGAGCAGGCGCTCAACTTCCGCCAGCGCCAGCAGCCGCCCGGTGGGTGCGTTGGGATTGGGAAAAACAACCCCGCCATTCGGCGTCAGGTAATCGTCGACCCTGATCTCGAACGATTCCGTCAGCGGAATCTGCCGATAGGCGATCTCGTACAGCCCGCAATACACCGGATAGAAACTGTAGGTGATGTCGGGAAACAGGATGGGCTGGTCGTGCTTCAGCAGCGCCATGAAAGCATGCGCCAGCACCTCGTCGGAGCCGTTGCCGACGAACACCTGATCGGGCGTCACGCTGTGATAGGCGGCGATGCCTGCACGCAGCCGGTCCGAATTCGGGTCGGGGTACAGGCGCAGCGTGTCGGCAGCCTCCGCGCGCACGGCGTCGAGCACCTTGGGGCTGGGGCCGTAGGGATTCTCGTTGGTGTTGAGCTTGACCAGGTTGGCCAGCTTGGGCTGTTCGCCCGGCACATAGGGCGTCAGGCCGTGCACCACGGCACTCCAATAGCGGCTCATTGGAATAGCAGGTTCATTTATGGACCAGGCGATATTCGGCGGAACGCGCGTGTGCCTGCAGGCCTTCGCCGTAGGCCAGCGTGGCGGCGATCCGGCCCAGTGTCTGTGCGCCGGCCTGCGACACGTGGATCAGGCTGCTGCGCTTCTGGAAGTCGTACACGCCCAGCGGCGACGAGAAGCGCGCGGTGCGCGAGGTCGGCAGCACGTGGTTCGGCCCGGCGCAGTAATCGCCCAGCGCCTCGCAGGTATTCTTGCCCATGAAGATCGCACCGGCGTGGCGCAACTTAGGCAGCAGCGCATCGGGATCGGCCACCGACAGTTCCAGGTGTTCCGGCGCGATGGTGTTCGATATTGCCACCGCATCATCGAGGTCGCGCGTCTTGATCAGCGCGCCGCGGTTGGTGAGCGAGGTGCGGATCACTTCGCTGCGCGGCATCTCGGCGATCAGTTTGTCGATCGCCGCTGCCACCGCATCGAGATAGGCCGCGTCGGGCGACAGCAGGATGGACTGCGCCATTTCGTCGTGCTCGGCCTGCGAGAACAGGTCCATCGCCACCCACTCCGGCGGCGTGGCGCCATCGGCGATCACCAGGATTTCCGAGGGGCCGGCAATCATGTCGATGCCCACGGTGCCGAACACGCGGCGCTTGGCGGCCGCCACGTAGGCATTGCCGGGGCCGACGATCTTGTCGACCTGTGGCACGGTCTCGGTGCCGTAGGCCAGCGCGGCCACTGCCTGCGCGCCGCCGATGGTGAACACGCGGTCCACTCCGGCAATCGCCGCGGCGGCCAGCACCAGCTGGTTCTGCTCGCCGCCCGGCGTAGGCACCACCATGATGAGTTCGCCGACGCCCGCCACCTTGGCCGGAATCGCGTTCATCAGCACCGACGACGGGTACGCGGCCTTGCCGCCCGGCACGTACAGCCCGACGCGGTCGAGCGGCGTGATTTTCTGCCCCAGCACGGTGCCGTCATCCTCGGTGTAGGTCCATGACACCAGGGTTTGTTTCTCGTGATAGCGGCGCACGCGTTCGGCCGCGGCTTCCAGCGCCTGGCGGGTGTCGGTGGGCAAATGGTCGAGCGCAGTCTGCAACTGGGCTGCATTGAGTTCCAGGCTGGCCAGCGAAGTCGCCGGCAGGCGGTCGAAACGCTCGGTGTATTCGAGCACCGCCGCGTCACCCCGCGTTTTCACGTCATGCAGGATCGTGGCCACCGTCTGCTCGATGGCGGCATCGGCGGCGTAGTCGAATTGCAACAGGCGGGCAAGGCGTGCCTGAAAATCAGGCTGCGCACTATCGAGTCGGGTGAGCGTAACCACAGGATTCCGTTTCCAAAAGTCTGGCCCCAATTGTACCGTTTTTGGCGTTTCGCCGCGCCTGGCGTGCCCCTTCCAAATGGCATTCATACCCATTCCGAATATTAGACAAAGTCCAGATTGCTGATTATGATGGCTATATGGATTACACGCGCGACAACATGGCCGGCCTTTTGCGCAGCCACGACATCAATCCGACCCACCAGCGGATCGAAATCGCGCACGCGCTGTTTTCGCGGCAGGAACACCTCTCGGCCGACCAGGTGATGGCGATCGTCAACACCCGCCACTCCGAAACCTCCAAGGCCACGGTTTACAACACGCTCAAGCTGTTCCTCGAAAAAGGCCTGGTGCGCGAAGTCATTGTCGACCCCAGCAAGGTGTTCTTCGACCCCAACACCAGTCCGCACCATCATCTCTACGAGGTCGACAGCGGCAAGCTGTCCGACATCGATGCCGCGCAGGTACGGATTTCCGGCCTGCCGCCGTTGCCGGACGGCATGGTGACCGAAGGCATCGACCTCATTGTGCGCGTCCGCCGCATAAGCTGATTTCACTCGCCCGTCGATGAAACGGGTTCACATTGCCCCCACCCTGCTCGACGCCCAACTGGCCGCCGATGCGCTGGCCAGTCTCGGCATCGCCACCCACATTCTCAATGCCAACGCCGCCGGCGCACTGGGGGAAGTGCCGTTTATGCAGGCGCAGCCCGAAGTATGGGTCGATGACGATGCGCAGGAAGCGCGTGCGAGCGAGGCATTGGCCGGATTGCACAACGCGCCGCTACGCGACGAAAAAACCTGCCCGCATTGTGGCGAGCACAATCCCGGCAATTTTCTGAGTTGCTGGCAATGTGGGGGCGCCCTGCCTGATTGAGGGCCTGCCCGGTCAGGACGACAGCAGGTCTTTGTTGAGCGCGTCGTGGTGCTGCTGATACTGGCGCGCAAAGATCCGCTCCAGCTCGTCGATCGCTTCTGCTGCCGCCACGCCGTGAATCAGGTGGCGGGTCATCTGCGCGGAGGCCTCATGGAAAATCTGCTTGCGCTCCAGCATCGGATAGGTCTGCATCAAACGCTGTATCGCCTTGACCACGTTTTCCCGCTCGGGGCGCGGAATCGGTAGCGGCTCAGTGGGGGGCGCCGCGGCGATCTCACCGCCTTCCTTGTCCGCCAGAAATTCGGCGTATTCCAGCAAGGCCTGCTGCCGGGTTTCCGACAGCGACCGGAAAATCGACACCAGGCGCTTGCTGCCGCTCATCAGCGGCCGCGCCCCTTGAGCGGGCGTTTCAGCGAAATGACATCGACATTGCACTGCTGAAACTTGTTTTCGACAAAGCTGATGAAGGCATCGAGCAGCTTGCTGCGGAATTTTTCCGGTGCGTAGACCATGGACAGTTCGCGTGTCAGCCGTGGGTCCAGCGGCACCGCGACCAGCGTACCGAGCTGGATTTCCTTGGTAACGGTGGAGGCCGACATGATGGCCACGCCGAGATTGGCCTCGACCGCGCCCTTGATCGCCTCGCGGCTGCCGAGTTCCATTTCGATGTGCAGGTCGTCTGGGTTGACGCCATAGTTCTTGAAGAAACCATCCACCACCTCGCGCGTGCCCGAGCCATGCTCGCGCGACACATAGGGCTGTTCAGCAATATCGTGGGCGTTCACACTCGAACGCGAGGCCAGCGCATGATTGGGCGAGCAAATCATCACCAGCTCGTCCTCGCAGCACGCCAGCGTGGTCAGGTTGGGATTGTGCGAAGGCGCTTCGATCAGGCCGACATCGAGCGAATGGTCACCCACTTTCGCGGCCACGGTTTCCGAGTTGGCAACGGTCAGACGCGCCTGCACCTGCGGGAAGCGCTCCTTGAATTCCCCCAGGATGCGTGGCAGCAGGTATTCGGCAATGGTGGTCGACGCGCCAATCATCAAGGGTCCGGTCACCTGCCCGGTCAGTTCGCCCACGCGGGCTTCCATCTCAGCGGTCAAGTCCAGAATGCGCTCGGCGTAACCCAGCACCAGATCGCCAACCGGCGTCATCGATATCTTGCCGTGGCTGCGCTCGAACAAACGGGTGTTGAAATGTTCTTCCAGCTGCTTGACCTGAAAGGTCACCGCAGGCTGGGTCATATAAAGGACATCTGCGGCTTTGGTGAAGCTGAGCTGCTTGGCGACGGTGTAGAATACTTGCAGTCTGCGGTCGGCCATAAATCCCCGTCCTTGGGTCAGAAAAGATTTTTATTCAACCACAAACCCGCCCGTGTTGAAACCTTCCAGCCGCCAACTCTTTGTATTCGCTTGCTTTTCGTCAGCATCCGGACGCCGGCCCAATGCGCGCGCCCGCCGACGTTAGTCTGGCCACCCCATGAACCGCGCGTTTTACACCATCCTGTTGGCGCAGTTCCTGTCCGCGCTGGCTGACAACGCCCTGCTGTTCGCAGCCATCGGCCTGCTGCTGTTCTTCTCGGCGCCGGAATGGTTTTCACCGCTGCTGCAGACGGTTTTCGTCGTTGCCTACATCGTGCTGGCGCCGCTGGCAGGGCCGTTTGCCGACGCCCTGCCCAAAGGCCGCGTCATGCTCATCGCCAACGCGGTCAAGTTCGCGGGCTGCCTCATCATGCTGGCCGGGCTGCACCCCCTACTAGCCTATGCCATCGTCGGCGTCGGTGCAGCCATGTATTCGCCCGCCAAATACGGCATCCTCACCGAGTTGCTGCCACCCGAAAAGCTCATCGTCGCCAACAGCTGGGTGGAGGGCACCACCGTTGCCGCCATCGTGCTCGGTGCCATCATCGGCGGCGCGCTCATCAACCCGCAACTGGCCGAAGGCATTCTGGTCAGCATCGGCCTGGACAGCCGGCTCATCGCCCCGAAATTTGCCATCGTCGCCATCACCAGCCTGTATTTCGCCGCCGCCATCGCCAACCTGTTCATCCCGCGCCTGCCGATCGACCACAAGCTCCCCAGCCGATCGCCGCTGTTCATCCTGCATGACTTCTGGCACAGCTTCAAACTCCTGTGGCGCGACCCGCTCGGCCAGGTTTCGCTCGCTGTCACCACCCTGTTCTGGGGCGTCGGCGCCACCCTGCGCCTGCTCATCATCGCCTGGGCCGCGCTCAACCTGAAATACGGGCTCGACCAGGCGACCCAGCTCACCGCCGCCACTGCGTTCGGCATTGCCATCGGTTCCGTGCTGGCCGGCAAATTCGTCCGCCTGCAACGCGCCGTCAGCGTCCTGCCCGCCGGCATCATTCTGGGCTTTGTACCGATTGCCCTGATCTGGGTGGAAAGCCTGATCCCCGCCCTGTTGCTGTTGATACTGGCGGGGGTGCTGGCGGGTTATTTCGTGGTGCCGATGAACGCCCTGCTGCAGCATCGCGGACACCTGCTGATGGGCGCCGGGCACTCCATCGCCCAGCAGAATTTCAACGAGAACATCAGCATCCTGCTGATGACCGGCGCCTACGCCCTGATGGTGCGCGCCGACTGGCACATCCACACCATCATCTGGGTGTTCGGTCTGTTTATCAGCAGCGTGATGACGGCCATCTGGCTGCGGCATCGCCATGATGTCGTGCACTAAACGAATACTTCAAGCAGCCCGGACAGAGACCAGAGTACCAGCGCCGACTCCTTGAGCGGAATCAGCCTGCAGCGCGATAACCGATAGAACGCATACACGCCAGCGGCGCGGGGCGGCCGATATGGAAACCCTGGGCATGCGAGAAACCCAGTGCGGTCACTTTTTGCAACAAGGCCTCGGACTCGATTCCCTCGGCCACCAGTTTGTAGCCGGCATCCTTGATCATGTGCGCCAGGTCCTCGACGAACACCGCCTGGCGCCCCGTTTCCTCAAGGCTGCGCACCAACGAAATATCGAACTTCACCAGATCCACCGGCATGCTCGTCAGATAACGCAGGGAAGAATAGCCACTGCCGAAATCGTCGAGCGCGATGGTGAAGCCTTGCTTGCGCAGCCGGTTAAGGTTGGCCGAAGCCTGGGCGATCTGGGTGATGAGCGCGGTTTCCGTCACCTCCAGCACCAGTTTGTACGCAGACAGCAAGGGCACGTATTGCATCAGCTTGTCGATGACCCGGGCATTGACGATGCCGGGGCCGGACACGTTGAGTGACACGCCCGCCCCCGCAGGAATGCGGCCCGACTCAAGATCGCGCCGCACCCGTTCCAGCACCGCCAGATCGAATTCGCATTCTAGCCCGCGCAGTTCAACCACCGGGAAAATGCTTGCAGGCATGATCAGGCCATGTTCACCGGGGATGCGCACCAGGGCTTCGTAGTACTCGATCCGCGACGTGGACAACGCCAGCACCGGCTGGTAGTGCATCTCCAGCAGATCGGGGTCAGCCATCGCCTCGTAGACCGCGCTGGTTTCGGCGTTGGATACGACAGCCTCCTGGCCTACGCCCATCTCCAGCGAATAAATCGCGATCTTGCTCTGTCCCGGACGCTTGGCGTAATACATGGCGATATCGGCCTGGCGATGCAGCAGTTTCAGTGCATCCTCGTGGGCATCGTCCAGGTACGCGATGCCGACGCTAACGCGGACCGGCTCCTTGACCCCATAGGCTGTAAAGTCATGATGCAAAACATGTTCCAAGCATCGCTCCGCCACCTGTCTGGCGTGCTCGGGGTCTGCGGAAAATAGGACGGTTGCAAACTCGTCGCCGCCCAGGCGGTAAAGGCGATCCCTTGTTCTCAAGGCACCATGCAGCGACTCGGCCAGCCCCTGAAGCACCTGATCGCCGACCTGGTGCCCGTAGGTGTCGTTGATCGCCTTGAAGTGGTCACAGTCAAACAGCAGGAAAGCCACCCCCAGACGGGAATCGCCGTGCGCGCGGCGCATGGTGCACCAGTCGTCGTCAAAGGCGCGGCGATTGAATATGCCCGTCAACGGATCGTGATGCGCCAGAGTCCACAACTCCTGATTCTTGTGCGCCAGGCTGACATGCATGTCATCGAGCTGTTGCTGATAGTCGTTCAACGACTGGCGGACGTGCTCGAGCTCAGACACAGCCAGCACGCCCCGGTAAGACTCGCCGAGCAGTTCGCCCTTGCCACGACCCATGGCTTCAATATGGCTCGACAGTCGCCGCAGCGGTTTGGTGACAACGGATACGAGCGCCACATAGCCGAGCAATGAAATGGCCACGATGATGACGGCGATTTCATAGAACGAACGGACGATGAGCTTTTCGAGCGCACGCATTTCCGGATTGGCGACGGTCTGGAACTGCATGGCAGACACGATGCCATGGAGCGGCATGCGTTCACCCTCACTGACCTTGACGCGCAAACTTTCCATATCCAGGTAGCGGAATTTGCGCAGCTGCATGAGCTGTCTCAGGAAATCGAATTTAAAACCCGCATAACCGATCAGCTGGGTATGGGCGGCATCCTGGTAAAACGGAAAAAGAAATACTGGTGATCATGCCCGTTTTCATGCATCAAATAAGGCCGCAGGTTCTGCGTGGCAATGTGTGCCGGCATGATGCTCTCGCCCGTGGTGACGGCCGCTAGATTGCGCCCCTGAAGATCATAGAGGTCGACAGCATCCAGGGTTTCCGGAAGCACACCAGCCGCGAGCGAACGTGAATTACGCCAGTAGCCGTAATAAACCGGATTTTCCAGCTGCTGCCGCGCCTCATCCCATTGCATCAGCGCCTGAGCAGCCTGTTCCGCCTGCTGGGTCAGCAGCGCAATCACCTCATCCAGTTCCTGACGGGCAAGCTTCTGGTCGGATTGCGCAATCTGTTCCTTGAGGCGGGCGGTGTCGTGAAGGACGAAGGCCGCAAGCACGCCCAAAACCACCAAGAGTACGAATAGGAGCAGCAGCGCATAGTGGGCAATAGGCCGCGGCGAAAGTCCCGCCCGCAAGGAAGAAAACCGCATGCGTCAGCGTCCCGGCAAAGCCAGCAGCACGGCTTCCTGCAAATCAAACTCGTACTGGTTATCGAAGAAGTGCGAGGCGCCGGGGATCACGCGAACGGCGAAGCCGCGCGAGACCAGTTTTTCCAACCAGTCAGCCCCCATTCGGTCATCCTTCCCCCCCATGATCACCGCGACCGGCACTGCGGATTTCGCAAGGGAATCGAGGATGTTGCGCCGGCTGATCGTCAGGTAGGAAAGCAAGGCAGCAGGCGAGCTGACGTAATGTTTGCAATGCCCGAAGTCGACCTGGGTCAGCGAGTTTTCCCCACGCGCCACACGATTGCGCAAGTCCTGCGCGAGCCGGGCGCGCTGCGGGGCATCCTGCTTCACTTCCACATCGGTCAGGCTGATCATCACTACCTGTTTCACGGCAGGCGCCGGGGCGTGGCTCATGTAACTCAGCAGCTGCAGATTGCCGAAGCTGTGGCCCACAAGAATGATGCGCGTATGCCCTTTCCGCACCAGCCAGCGAACCCAGAATGCAACCTCTGCCGCGTCATCGTCCAGCGTATGCAAATGCACCGCCTCGCAAGACAAGCTTTTGTTGCGACGCGAAATACCCAGAGAAAGCGTGGGTGCCATCACCGTGTAGCCCGCCGTGGCGAGCGCGTCCCGCGTGCTGGCCACGGTGGGAAACGCGTGGGTCTGAAGGAATCCGTGCAGGACGAGGACGGCTGGCAGGCCACTTTTTCCACCATGAAAGTCGGCGCTGACGATCTTGCCGGACGGAAGTTTGGCTTCGACCACACGGCCATGATTCGCGAATGACGGCAGCGAAACCAACACGCAGGCCAAGGCTGCCAGCAACAGGGAGTGGGGGCGGTTCATGGTTTCTGCAGCGCAGGATGGGATTTTTATGCTTAAGGGATTTATCGGCAAAAAGACTCAAAACTTGAGTCGGGAAACGCCGTTCGAACCTATTGATGGCGGCACCCTGACGATGTGCACCCTACTCCGCCCTATCCTGCGATTTCACCCCACTTATCGCACCCGCAATCGGCGAACTGGCAGCCCACCCTGCTGGACGGGGCACGATCAGGGCCGGAATCCACCCGTCGCAGTCACCTGCATTTCATCTCCGAACAATCACCGGTCGATTCGCCAGTTCGTCCGGATTGGGCCCGGCAGGCGGGAAATGCGCTGCCAGGAGCGCGCTGATCTGCTTGATGCCGGCCAGCGCGCCGCGCTCGAATTCGCCTTGCCTGAACGCGGCCTCCATCGCCTGCGCCAGCGACTCCCAAGCGGCCGGGGCCACCCGCGCGGCAATGCCGCGGTCGGCGACGATTTCGATGTCATGGTCGGCCAGCAGCAGATAAACCAGCACGCCGCTGTTGAGCTCGGTATCCCACACGTGCAGGTTGGAGAACATCTCGATCGCGCGTTCGCGGCCGCTCATGCCGCGCCAGACCAGGACACCGGGCAGGCTGTTCTCGATGGCGAAGCGGATTTCGCCGCCGTGGGTGGCTTCGGAAGCTCGAATCGCGGTTTCGATGGCGTCGAGCGTGGCCTGCGGAAACGCGCGCCGCCATGCCCAGGGCGGCATGAATACATGTTTGAACCAGCGC
>DATMWS010000019.1:0-7451 GCA_035562135.1 Thiobacillus sp.
GGATCCAGCCGGTGGTTTTGCCTGAGGTCACGCGCAGCCAGCCACCCTGCTTGGCGAGGATGTTGACACTGGCCCCTTTGGCCACAGTCCCTGCCACCCTGGCGCTCGCACTGGGCTGACTGTAGAGCTTTTCATTGCGCAAGACCGTGCCGGGCGCGGCCCAGGCAGAGGCTGCGGTCACGCACAGCACCAGCGCGGTTGCCGGAATCAAGGATGTTTTCATTGTGTGACTTCTCCATCTGACTGCAAAACTGTATGGCCTGCCATTCTATGGCGTTAAGATGCCGCAATGAATTTTCTTACGGCTTCCATCGAGTCGCTCGGCGCCAAGGTCGTTGGCTGGTTTACCGTCGGCTATGGCATGTTCGCCTTTCTGGTCCGGGCCCTGTTGTTGCTGCTGGACCGCACCACCTGGAACCGTGCCACCTTCGACGTGGTGGTGAAGCAGGTGTACTTTACCGCCGTGCAGATTCTGCATGTTTTCATGGGCTACACACTGGTTATTTCGTGGCTCATCATCACCATCATTCTGTCTACCGCAGGCGACTTCGGCCTCACTGCATTCGCCAGCGAAATGACCATTCGCGTGCTGGTGCTCGAACTGCTGCCCTTCCTGACTGCGCTCTTCATCGCGCTGCGTTCCGGCAGCGCGATCAACACCGAAGTCGCGCTGATGCAGGTCAACAACGAATTGGATGCCCTGGCGCACTGCAAGGTTCCGCCGATGCAGTTCGAGTTTCTGCCGCGGCTGATTGGCGGGATGGTCTCGGTCATCACCCTGGCCGGCCTGGCAGGGCTGCTCGCCCTGTTGATGGGCTACCTCACCATCTACGGCATGAGCACGGCGGGCTTCGGGCCGTATACCCAGACCATCGCAAAAATTTTCGATTTCAAGATCATGGTCGGGCTCATCGTCAAATGCGCCCTGTTCGGGCTGGCCGTCACCTTGATCCCGGTCACCGCCGGGCTCGAAACGCCAAAAAAACTCTTCATGGTTCCGGTCTCCGTGTTGCGCGGCATGATGCGGGTGTTCTTCGCCATTGTGGCCATCGAGGTGGTGTCATTAGCGCTCAAATACATCTGACCCTGTTCGACGACCGCGCCGCACTGATGGCAGCGGTCGCTGACCTGCCCGACGACGTGGCACGCGTTGCGCTCGAGCTGCCGCTGCGGGCAAATCTGTCGGCGCTCGACAACATTGCGCTGATACCGCTGTATCAGCGCCATTACGGCGCCGCCGAATCGGCCCGACAGGCGCAGGCGATGCTGGATCAACTCGGGCATGCCGACATCGCCCTGCTGCGCGACCCCGACATGACGCCGGCGCAGCGTTTTGTGACCCAGTTGGCACGCGCGATCATCCTCAAGCGCCCCCGCCTGGTGATCGACCGCCCCGGCGCCATGCTTTACGATGTGCCCTATCCTGCCTTCATCCGGCAACTGGCGGCACAGGCAGCGATGACAGGCACCTGGGAAATTTTCGACTTCAGCTGGAACCAGGCACTTTATCAAGCATGAACAAACTGCATTTCAAGGTTGGGCTGTTTGCTGCCGCGTCGCTGCTGCTGGCTGGCGTCTTCCTGGTCTATCTGCTGCATGCGCGCGGCTTTTTCGAGGATACCTTCCACCTGAAGCTCGCCGCAGTAAGCGCCGACGGCGTCGCGCCTGGCGTGCCGGTGGTGTTTTCCGGCATCGAAATCGGCCGCGTCACCACGCTGGGCCTAAATGAAGAGGGCGGCATCATCATCCACACCGAGTTTCTCGGCCGCAATGCCAAATGGCTGAAGGAAAACAGCACCTTCACCCTCGACAAACCCATTGTCGGCGGCGCCAAGATCCGCGTCGAATCACCCGACCTCAACGCCCCCGCGCTGTCCGACAACGCCACCATGCTGCTGCTCACCTCCGACATCAGCAAGGAGATCCCGGCGCTGGTCGAACGGGTGAAGGCGGTTCTCGACAACGTCGAGCATCTCACCCGCAAGGACGGCGAAATCAACGCCACGCTCGCCAACGTCAAGACCGTGACCGGACGCATGACCGGCGAATACGGCATGCTGGAAAGCATCCTCGGCAGCCCGGAAAAAGCCCGCGCGGTGACCGACTCGCTCGACAAGACCCGCGCACTCATCACCAAGCTTGACGGTCTGGCTGCCAAGACCGATCAATGGCTGTATGCGCAGGGCGGTGTGGCCGAGCAGACCCGGGAGTCGCTGGTCCAGGTGCGGCTGATGCTGAACGACGCGCAGTCCAGCCTGAAAAAAGCCGATGCCCTGATGACCAATGCGGTGGAGATTTCCGCCGACGTCAAGGAAGGAACGCAGGATATCGCCAAGCTGCGCGCCGAAATCGACGATGCGGTGCGCAAGGCCAGCGCGCTGGTGAACACGATTAACAAGAAATGGCCGTTCGCGCGCGACCCCGAGGTGAAACTGCCATGAAATCCCTGCTCGCGCTCGCCAGCCTGATCATGCTCGCCGCCTGCGGCAGCGGCGGCCCGCCGCCGCCCGACTGGAAGACCGATGCGGCCGACCTGATCGAGCGTTATCAGAAACATGCCTTGCTGGGCGAAAACAGCCTGGCCGAGCGCTATTTCCAGCAGGCCGTTGCCGCCACCGGCGGCGGCGGCCGCGTCGCCGAGACCGCCCGCCTGTGGCTGGTGCGCTGTGCCACCCGACGCGCCATGCTGATCGACGACGCCTGTGCCGAGTACGCCGAGCTGGCCCGTATCGAACCGGATGCTGCGGATCAGGCCTACTACCAATTCGTCACCCTGCACTGGGATGGCCTTAATGTCGCCCAACTCCCCACTCAGCACCGCGATCTGGTGCGCGCGCCGGCCGGCAAGCGGCATGAAACACTGAGCCGCATCGCCGACCCGCTGGCGCGCCTGCTCGATGCCAGCCTGCTGGTGATGCGTCAGGACGCCGATGCCGCCACGCTGGCACTGGCCACGGAAACCGCCTCGTCGCAAGGCTGGCGTCAGCCCCTGCTGACCTACCTGAAACTGCAGGAAAAACAGGCTGCCGCCCAGGGCAATGCCGCTGAACAGGCTCGGCTCGCCCGACGCATTCAACTGGTTGAACAGAGCCTCTCCCCGGCCCATCAATAAACGGGCAGCCTTGCCAATGCGCGCCATAACGACGCATGGCGCCTGTCTGCATGGTTTCGTAAAAAAATGGCTGCCGCATTGACAAGCCTGTGCGGCATGATTACCTTGCAGCCTCGGAGAATGTCTTCTTCGTTTACAGCCCAGCTGTAACCCAATATTCAATAAGGAGGAGGTGTCCATGAAATACACGTCAATCGCGCTGGCTGCCCTGGCAGTACTCGCAACCACCGCACACGCCGCTCCCGCCATGATGTCCACCGAGTGGACTGCACAGGCTTGCGACGCCTGGAACAAGGACGCCGCCCTAACCGAAGGTCTGGGTGATAAATGGATCAAGAATGACAAGGATCGCGGCTACAAGATCATTCACCTGTATCGCACCGACTGCGGCGAAGAAACCCAGACCGAGCTGAAGCTCATGCCCAAGGATGGCAAGGCCATGTGCGTCTACGGCGGCGCCGTGCAGAACACCAAGATGGATCACGCGGTCGACTACACCATGCACGCCACCACCGAGCGCTGGAACGAAATGGGCGCGGGCGAATACGGCCCGATGAGGGCCATGATGTTCGGCCGTCTCAAGTTCACCGGCCCGAAAATGGAAGCCATGAGCGTGATGGGGCCGTTCGAGGCCTTCCTGCGTTTGCCGGGCAAGATTCCTGGCGACAAGGCCTGCCCTGCCAAGTAAGTTTGGCGTAGCACAAAAAAGCCGGGACATGTTCCCGGCTTTTTTTACGTCCGTGAACCGCTCCCGTTCTAGTGAATCGTGCCGGGTTTAATGAACCGTTCCGGTTTTGGCTTCGAGCGGCCGCCCGTTGCGGATTTCCTCAGGCGTGGCGTCGCGAATGTCCATCACATTCACCAGGCAGGTCACGCTCTGCCCCGCCAGAGAGGGGTTGCCGTCCAGCGTGAGCTTGCCGTCCTCGATCGAGGTGACGTAAAAAACCTTGGTTTCGCCCGCCTCGTTTTCGAACATGATTTCAGCCCCAACGCGCCGGAATTGCGGCGGCACGTTCTCAATGTCGTCCGTAAACACCAGGCTCTCGTCGCGCAGGCCGTAGCCTTCTTCGGGCGCCAGCGTGATCTCAATCCGGTCGCCCACCTTGCGGCCCGCCACCGCCGACTCGATCGCCGGCAAAATGCCGCTGTTGGCACCCTGCACATAACCCACCGGAATATCGTACTGCTCGACGACCATGCCACGCGCGTCAAGAATTGAATAGGTAATGTATACGAGTTTGTTCTGTGTCACGGTGACCATGCTGTCTCATCCTGAAGCGTCGAAGAAAACGCTGCGCCTGCGCCCGATTGGCACCTGCACAGCATGCTTATCATACCTTCGAAGCCTGCCCCATACGTCGGCCGTTGGTAAAACCGCTGCAACCCCATGTCCGCCTGAAAGGCCCTGGAACAGCGCTTCGAGGGACCGCTCGCCACGCCGACCCCTGCCTGACGCCGACCTAAGCCGGCGGCGTGGCTCAGTACCTGACGCGCACGCGATAGCTGAGCGTTGCCTTGCCCTCGGCGGGCACCAACACCCGCCATTCGGCGGTGCCGGACGCCGCCTTGGCGTGCGGCTGCGATTCGCTCACCATCGTCCAGTCGCCCGGCATCGGCTCGCGCACCGTGACGGTCACCGCCTCCGGCTTGGCATTTTTCAGCACGATCTCATACGCCGACTCGAACACGTAGTTGTAGCGGCTGGTGCCTTCCAGTTTCTGGAAGGCGGTCTGCTTCTTGTCGGCCGTCACGTCGAACGCGTCGCCGAGCTTCAGGCGCACGGTTTCGTTCTTCGGCGTGTGGTCGATGCGATCCTCGCCGACAAACTGCGCGTTGCCCTGGCTGTCCTTCTTGTACAGGCGGATCACCCCACGGGGCAAGGGGATGCCGAGACCTTCGCCTTTGTTGGTGAACTCGACGAACACGCCGACTTTCATTTTCTGCCCCAGTTCGCCGTACTGTCCCGAATAGTAGTAATTCGCGCCTTCCAGCAGGAACTCCTTCTTGACCGGCACCCGGGTCGCCGACATCAGCGCCACCTGCTTGGTCTGGTTTTCCGCCAGCGTGGTGGGGCGTTGCAGCGTGTAGAGGTGGTATTCGAACAGGGATTCCTGCTGCATTTCGGCGGCGTCGGCCACCTTGGCCGCCATCGCCATGGTCGCGCGCGACAGTGGCTGGGCATCGCGCACCAGGTTGAGATCGCCCGCCACCAGTTGCAGTTTGGCATTCGGATAGGCCGCGCCGCTCTGGTTGGTCAGCGTCACCCAGCCGTTCAGATCCAGCTGTTCGTCATTGGCATTCAGTTCTGCCACATAATCGGCACGCCACGACAGCCCGCCGGTCAGATAGGACAGTTCCAGATCCTGTGTGCCTGCCACCGGATTGACCAGCGAGATGACCAGCGTGGGCCTGTCGCGCAGCGTGTCGGGCACACCCGGAAATGCCAGCCGCCCCGGCACCCCGGTTTCGGTGCGATCGGCAAACTGGAGCACCACGCCGCCACTGGTCGCCAGCACGGTGGCGGCTTCGCGGGTTTCCGCGCCGGTGGTGGGATGGGTGCGAATGACGCTGACCTCGCGCCCGACATATTTCTCGAGCAGCTTTTGCGGCGTCAGCAGATCGAAATCGAAGTTCTGTTCCTGCAGGCGAAACCCGGCGGGGTTCGACACATTGCGCAATTGCGCGGTTTCCGGTCGCATCTGCGCCGACACCTCGCGCCACGCCAGCTGGTTGAAGTCGCGCGCAAGCCTGACCCGCCGCGCCTCCTTCACCAGGGCAAGATTGTCGTTGTAAATGGTGACCGCCATACCCTGCTGATCGGATGCGGTGCTGACGATTTCATCGCGCGGCGCGGCCAAGCTGGCGTGGGATGCGGCCATCAGCCCGGCGATCATCGTATTCAGCAGTTTTTTCTTCGTCATGAGGGATCTCCTGCGCACCTTGCGGCAAACCTGCATGATGACCGAACCGAACGAAAAAGGGTTCGCAGCGCTAGAATAGTCGAACAAACCCCGCAGTGAATATCATGACATCAGACGATCACCATCCATCACGCATAGTCGGCGGTGGCATCAACACCCGCGAATCCGAACAGCCCGTGGTGGTGACGCAAATGCTGGGCATCGACAACAGCGACCCAATCCGCGAGGAAGCCCTGCGCGCGCGCTTCTTGTCGTTTGATCCGTTGTTCGACGCCGCCTCCAATCTGGTTGCGCATCAGCTGGTGCTGCGCGGCCGCACCACCCCCGCCGATGCACCGCCCGAACTTCTTCAAATGGAAGAAGACATGTTGCTGACCGGCCTCTATTCATTGACCCAGGGCGGCCTGACCAGCGAACTGCCTTTGCTGGTGCGGATCAGTACGGGGGTGCTGTTCAGCGACATCCCGCAGCAACTCAATCATCGCCAGCTGATCTGGTGCGTGGCCATCGACAATGAACAGCATCTGGTACGCGCCCTGGCCCTGCAGGATACCGGACTGACTTTCTGCCCCACGCTCAGCCGCAGCAACGCAATCGTGCAGGACAGCGCTTCCGCCTGGCGCTATTTGGCCTGTCACGCCGACGACACGCCGCCCGCAGTCGCTGCGTGCCTGGTTGTGGAGGGCGTGCGACACGCCCACACCCAGGCGCGCTGGCCTGAGAACGCCTGGTTCAAGGGAAGCTTCTTTTCCGGCGACACCCAGCCCGTAGAAAGCACCCACGAGCACGCGGTGCAACTGGATTTGCTGGCCATCGCCCTGCGCCAGTCGGTTGAAACCCTGGCGCAGTTCTTCCGGCTGAATCCAGAGATGACGCCGCGCCTGCTTGCCATCGCCAACTCCCCCGTCGGCGGCTTGAGCCGGCCCGCCGAATCGGCTGCCCATGCGCTGGTCATGCTGGGACCGCAACGTGCCCGCCGGGTGGCGGCACTGCTGGCACTGGCCGGCAAGCAACCTACCGAGGCGACGCGCCACTACGCCGTGACCGCCCTCACGCGGGCGCTGTTCATGGGCAAAATCACCCGTATGGGTGCACCGGCCGAGAGCGCGTCTGCCGCATTCGAAATCGGCCTGCTGTCGATTGCCCCGCATGCGCTGTCGCTACCGGTTGAAGCGCTCATCCGCAAGCTGGGATTGTCAGCGACCAGCGCACGCGCACTGAGCGCGCATCCTTCGCCCGAAGGCGCCATGCTGCAACTGACGTATGCCTGTGAAAACAACGACGTCGAAACCCTGGCCGCGCACGCGCAGCAGTTGGAAATTCCACTGCACCAGATTTCCGTGGCCTATCTGGATGCCCTGATTGCAGCCTCGGCGCTCGACGCAGCCCTGCACTGACAGCGTAAAATGGCGGTTTTT
>DATMWS010000020.1:0-53068 GCA_035562135.1 Thiobacillus sp.
CTACAAGGGCACCGAGGGCTTCGGCGCCATTCCCTTCGACGGCGTGGTGCTGGCCCACAGCAACGAGTCGGAGTGGACGACCTTCCGCAACAACAAGAACAACGAGGCCTTCCTCGACCGCATCTACATCGTCAAGGTGCCGTACTGCCTGCGGGTGTCCGAGGAGGTGAAGATCTACCAGAAACTGCTGCAGCACAGCTCGCTGGCGGAATCGCCGTGCGCGCCCGGCACCCTGGAGATGCTGGCGCAGTTCGCGGTGCTGACGCGCCTGAAGGAGCCGGAGAACTCCAGCATCTACTCCAAGATGCGCATCTACGACGGCGAGAGCCTCAAGGACACCGACCCCAAGGCCAAGAGCTATCAGGAATACCGGGATTTTGCCGGCGTCGACGAGGGCATGACCGGCGTCTCGACCCGCTTTGCCTTCAAGATCCTGTCGCGCGTGTTCAACTTCGACCATAGCGAGATCGCTGCCAACCCGGTGCACCTGCTCTACGTGCTGGAGCAGCAGATCGAGCAGGAACAGCTGCCACCCGAGACGGAACAGCGCTACGTGGCCTACCTGAAGGAATACCTGTCGCCGCACTACGCCGAGTACATCGAGAAGGAGCTGCAGACCGCCTACCTGGAGTCCTACTCGGAATACGGCCAGAACATCTTCGACCGCTACGTGACCTACGCCGACATGTGGATCCAGGACCAGGAGTTCCGCGATCCCGACACCGGCGAGGTCCTCGACCGCGCCCAGCTCAATACCGAGCTGGAGAAGATCGAGAAGCCCGCCGGCATCGCCAACCCGAAGGACTTCCGCCACGAGGTGGTCAACTTCGTACTGCGCGCCCGCGCCCAGAACCACGGCAAGAATCCGGCCTGGACGAGCTACGAGAAGCTGCGCGTGGTGATCGAGAAGCGCATGTTCTCCAGCACCGAGGATTTGCTGCCGGTGATTTCCTTCAATGCCAAGGCGTCCAGCGACGAACAGAAGAAGCACCAGGACTTCGTCCAGCGCATGGTCACCAAGGGCTACACCGACAAGCAGGTGCGCCTGCTGGCCGAATGGTATTTGCGGGCGAGGAAGACGTCCTGATGGGGATGCGGCCATGAATCGTCTCGTCGACCGTCGCCTCTCCGGCAAGAACCGCAGCGCCGTCAACCGGCAGCGTTTCCTGCGCCGCTTCAAGGCGCAGATACGCCGCGCCGCTGCACAGGCCGTGTCCGGCCGCAAGGTGGCGGACCTGGAGCGCGGCGAGAAGATTTCCATCCCCTCCAGGGATCTGTCCGAACCCATGTTCCACCACGGCCCCGGCGGCCGCCGCAACATCGTGTTGCCGGGCAACCGCGAGTTCGTCAGCGGCGACCGGGTGGACCGCCCCGATGGCGGCGGCGGAGGCGGCGGTAGCGGCGGCTCCCCGGACGGCGAGGGCATGGACGAGTTCGTGTTCGAGCTGTCGAAGGAAGAGTTCATGGACTACTTCTTCCAGGACCTGGCGCTGCCGGACCTGGTGAAGAAGCAGCTCGCCGCGGTGCCCGAGGTGAAGCGGGCCCGCGCCGGCTTCGTCAGCCAGGGCAACCCGTCCAGCCTGCATGTGGTGCGTTCCATGAAGCAGGCCATCGGCCGCCGCATGGCCATGGCCGCCGGCCCGCGCGACGCCCTGCGGGAAGCCGAGGACGCGCTGGAAGCGCTGGTCACCCAGGGGCTCGGCGCCAGCCCGGAAGCCGACGAACTGCGCGAGGAGATCGAAGCGCTCAGGTCGCGCATCGCCGCCGTGCCCTTCATCGATACCTGGGACCTGCGCTACGCCAACCGCGTCGACCAGCCTACCCCCAGCAGCCAGGCGGTGATGTTCTGCCTGCTGGACGTGTCGGGCTCGATGGACGAGGATCGCAAGAACATCGCCAAGCGCTTCTTCATGCTGCTCTATCTGTTCCTCACCAAGAGCTACGAGCGCATCGACGTGGTGTTCATCCGCCACCACACCGTGGCCAAGGAAGTCGACGAGGAAGAGTTCTTCGCCTCGCGGGAGTCCGGCGGCACCGTGGTGTCGAGCGCCCTCGAACTGATGCATGACATCATCCTCGAGCGCTATCCCTCGGCCAGCTGGAATATCTACGCCGCCCAGGCCTCGGACGGCGACAACTGGGAAAACGATTCGCCGCGCTGCCGGGAACTGCTGGTCCAGAGCATCCTCCCCCTGACGCAGTACTTCGCCTACGTGGAAATCGAGGCGGAAGAACCGCAGAGCCTGTGGCACGAGTATGAGCGGGTGAAAGCGGCGAGCCGGCGCTTCGCCATGCAGCGCATCCTCACGCTGGAAGACATCTATCCGGTGTTCCGCGAACTGTTCAGGAAGAAGGTGGCTTGATATGGAAGCTGAAATGGAAAACGCAGCCCCGCCCGTCGCCCAACGCCAGCCCTTGTCCGAGGGTTCGGAATGGACCTTCGAACTGCTCGACCTTTACGACCGCGAGATCGCCCGGGTCGCCGCCCATTACGGCCTCGACACCTACCCCAACCAGATCGAGGTCATCACCTCCGAGCAGATGATCGACGCCTATTCCTCGGTGGGCATGCCGGTGGGCTACCACCACTGGTCCTACGGCAAGCAGTTCCTGTCCACCCAGAAGGGCTACAAGCGCGGCCAGATGGGCCTGGCCTACGAGATCGTCATCAACTCCAGCCCCTGCATTGCCTACCTCATGGAAGAGAACACCATGACCATGCAGGCGCTGGTGATCGCCCACGCTGCCTACGGCCACAATTCCTTTTTCAAGGGCAACTATCTGTTCCGCACCTGGACCGACGCCGAAGGCATCCTCGACTACCTGGTGTTCGCGCGCAATTTCATCGCCGAATGCGAACAGCGCCACGGCGAGGTGGTGGTGGAGGAACTGCTGGATTCCTGCCACGCCCTGATGAGCCTCGGCGTCGACCGCTACAAGCGGCCCGCCAAGCTCTCGATGGCCAAGGAGCAGGTGCGTCAGGCCGAGCGCGAGGCCTACCTGCAATCCCAGGTCAACGATCTGTGGCGCACCCTGCCGGCCAAACAGGCGGCGGGGCTGGAAAAGCGGGCCGCCCGCTTCCCCAGCGAGCCGCAGGAGAATCTGCTGTACTTCATCGAGAAGAACGCCCCGCGGCTGGAGCCCTGGCAGCGCGAAATCGTGCGCATCGTGCGCAAGATCGCGCAGTACTTCTATCCGCAGCGGCAGACCCAGGTCATGAACGAAGGCTGGGCCACCTTCTGGCACTACACCCTGCTCAACCACCTGTACGAGGAAGGCAAGCTCACCGACGGCTTCATGATGGAGTTCCTGCAAAGCCACACCAACGTGGTCTACCAGCCGCCCTATAACAGCCGCGCCTACAGCGGAATCAACCCCTACGCGCTGGGCTTTTCCATGTTCCAGGATCTGCGCCGCATCTGCGAGCATCCCACCGAGGAGGACCGCCGCTGGTTCCCGGAACTGGCCGGCAGCGACTGGGTGAAGTCGCTCGATTTCGCCATGCGCAACTTCAAGGACGAAAGCTTCATCGCGCAATACCTCTCGCCCAAGCTGATCCGCGACCTCAAACTGTTCGCCATGGTGGACGACGACCACGAGGACAAGCTGGAAGTCACCGCGATTCACGACGACGCCGGCTACCGCACGGTGCGCCAGTTGCTCGCCGAGCACTACAACCTGGGCAACCGCGAACCCAACATCCAGGTCGCCGAAGTCGACGTCTTCGGCGACCGCTCGCTCACCCTGCGCCACTACATGCACGATCGCCGGCCGCTGGGCGAATCCACGCCGGAAATGCTGCGGCATGTCGCACGCTTGTGGGGCTACACGGTGCGGATCGAAAGCGTGGACCAGGACGGCGCATCCCGGCTGGTGGCCGTGAGCGAGGTGTGAGGCGCAGGGCAAAGCCGGCTGCCGGGCCGCCTCAGGCAGCCGCCATCACGCCCCGCAAGTACTTCAGCACCGGCCGGGTGGAGGCGCTTTCCAGCGCGGTGTAGCCGCCGCTGGTTTCCTTGTCCAGGTTGGCACCGGCTTCCACCAGGCGTTTGAGCACGTCGAGCTTGCCGGGGGAGGCGGTGTAGATGGCGCAGGTGGCGCCGTTGACGTTTTGATTGTCGACGTTGGCGCTCGAATCCGGCATGGAAGCCTATGCCCTGATCAAGGCGCCCTGGGTCATTCTCACCACCGACGACTCCCTCAAAACCAGCGCCCGCAACCGTCTGTGCGGCACCGTCGTGCGCTGCCAGGAAGGCGCGGTGAATGGCGAAGTCATTATCGAATTGGCGGGCGGCAAGACCGTCGCCGCCATCGTCACAAACGACAGCATTCAATCCCTCGGCCTCAAGGTCGGCGTGCGCGCCTGCGCCCTGATCAAGGCCTCCCATATCATCCTGGCGGTTGCCGCCTGACCCTTTTTCATTCACTCTGGAGTCCATCATGAAAACACGCCTTTTCCCCCTGTTCGCCGGCCTCGTCGTCCTGACCCTGTCCACCCCGTTGCGGGCGGACGAAGTGCAGGTCGCCGTTGCCGCCAACTTCACCGCCCCCATGCAGAAAATTGCCGCTGATTTCGAGAAAGCCACCGGCCACCAGGCAAAGCTGTCCTTCGGTGCCACCGGCAAGTTCTACGCGCAGATCAGGAACGGTGCGCCGTTCGAAGTCCTGCTCGCCGCCGACGATGAAACCCCGGCCAAACTGGAAAAAGAAGGACTTGCCGTAAGCGGCAGCCGCTTCACGTATTCGATCGGCCAGCTGGCGCTGTGGTCGGCCAAACCCGGTTACGTGGACGCCAAGGGCGAGGTGCTGAAGCAAGGCGCGTTCGAACACCTCGCGATGGCCAACCCCAAGCTGGCGCCTTACGGCGCCGCGGCCGTCGAGACCCTGACCAAACTGGGCCTGCTTGGCAGCGTCGAAAGCAGGTTCGTGCAAGGCGAGAACATTGCGCAAACCTACCAGTTCATTAGCACCGGCAACGCCGAACTCGGCTTTGTCGCCCTGTCGCAAGTCTATGAGGGTGGCAAACTCAAAAGCGGTTCTGCCTGGATCGTGCCGGCCAAGCTGCACAGTCCGATTCGCCAGGACGCGGTGGTGCTCGCCAAAGGCAAGGACAACCCGGCTGCCGCCGCGCTGGTCAAGTTTCTCAAAACCGACAAGGCGCGCGCGGTGATCCAGTCCTACGGCTACGCGTTGTAACAGGGAGAAACGGCGTGCTGGGCGATACCGATCTTGCCGCGATTGTGCTGACGCTGAAGCTGGCGAGCGTCACCACGCTGCTGCTGCTGTTCATCGGCACGCCCATCGCCTGGTGGCTGGCGCGCACGCAATCGGTTATGAAAGGCGCGGTGGGCGCGGTGGTGGCGCTGCCCATCGTGCTGCCGCCGACGGTGATCGGCTTCTACCTGCTGGTGGCGATGGGGCCGGAGGGCCCGGTCGGCCAGCTCACGCAATCGCTGGGGCTGGGGGTGCTGCCCTTCACCTTCGCCGGCCTGGTGGTGGCCTCGGTGTTCTACTCCCTGCCCTTCGTGGTGCAGCCGATCCAGAACGCCTTCGAGGCCATCGGCGAGCGTCCGCTGGAAGCGGCGGCCACCCTGCGCGCTTCACCGCTCGACACCTTTTTCAGCGTGGTGCTGCCGCTCGCCCGGCCCGGCTACCTCACCGCCACCGTGCTGGGCTTCGCTCACACCGTCGGCGAATTCGGCGTGGTGCTGATGATCGGCGGCAACATCCCGGACAAGACCCGCGTGGTGTCGGTGCAGATCTACGATCACGTCGAGGCGCTGGAATACACCCAGGCGCACTGGCTGGCGGCGGGCATGATGGCGTTTTCCTTCGTCGTGCTGCTGCTGCTCTACACCCTGAACCCGACCGGCCGGCGCAGATGAGCCCCGACACCGGCATCCGCGCCCGCTTCAAGCTCGATTACCCCGGCTTTTCGCTGGACGTCGACCTCGACCTGCCCGGGCGCGGCGTCACCGCCCTGTTCGGCCATTCCGGTTCCGGCAAGACCACGCTGCTGCGCGCCATCGCCGGGCTGGAACATGCACCCGGCGGCATGCTGTCCGTCAACGGCGACGTCTGGCAGGACGACGCGGTGTTCCGGCCCACCCACCAGCGCCCGCTGGGCTACGTGTTCCAGGAAGCCAGCCTGTTTCCGCATCTCGACGTGCAGGCCAATCTGGAATATGGGCAGAAGCGCGTGCCGCAGGCGCAGCGCCGCGTCTCACTCGACCAGGCGGTGGACATGCTGAACATCGGCCATCTGCTCACCCGCAAGCCGGCACGGCTGTCCGGCGGCGAACGCCAGCGCGTCGGCATCGCGCGTGCGCTTGCCACCAGCCCGCGCCTGCTGCTGATGGACGAGCCGCTGGCCGCGCTCGATCACGCGCTGAAACAGGAAATCCTGCCCTACCTGGAACGCCTGCACGACGAGCTCGACATCCCTGTGCTTTACGTCAGCCACGCCCCCGACGAAGTCGCGCGCCTGGCCGATCACATCGTGGTGATGGAAGGCGGCAGGGCGGTGGCCGCCGGCCCGCTCACCGACACCCTCGCCCGCCTCGACCTGCCGATCAGACTGGGCGAGGACGCCGGCGTGGTGCTCGATGCCGTAGTCGCCGCGCGCGACGAGGAATGGCATCTGGCGCACATGGAATTCGCCGGCGGCCGCCTGTGGGTGCGCGACCACGGCCTGCCGGTCGGCCACCGCGCACGCGTGCGCATCCTCGCCCGCGACGTCAGCCTGGCGCGCGCGCCGATGAGCGGCACCAGCATCCTCAACACCCTGCCCGCCGTGGTGGTCGACAGCGTCGACGATGCTCACCCAGCACTCACGCTGGTGAAACTGCGCGTCGGCGAATCGCCGCTGCTGGCGCGGCTGACAAAACGTTCAGCGCACGCGCTGGAGATCACGCCCGGGCAACTGCTTTATGCGCAGATCAAGGCGGTGGCGTTGATAGGGTGAGGGGTGTCAGCAACGGGCGCGGGGAATTCGCGCGACCTATACCAGCCTCGTGCGGACAGCCAATAAACAGATTGAGGAGGTCAGGTCCTCAGCCTTTGCGGTCACCCGAGGCGGGCGCATAATCCGGCCGCATCGGTCTCTCTTTTCATAACGTATTAACCGGACCGGGCGCGGAGAACAAGTATAAAAATCAACTGGATAATTCAGGATGACTACTCTCTCCATATTAATAACTGTCCGGACCCATGGGTCTCTTGAATAACTGTTATACGAGCCAAAGACATGTCTGAGAACGTTAATCCGGAAACGACACATGAGCTCGAGCACGCGAAACGCTATTTGCTCAAGATTTGGGCAAGCAGGGGCTCTCGGTTCGTGGCAAACCGCCGTCTACAACGGAAGAGCCACGCGTCTCAGATGGTTCTCTCCCTTTTCGCAGTGGCGGTCATCGCTGCAGGCGTTTGGCTCCTGATTATTTCACCCGAGCAAAAGCGACTAGCAGATTTCATCAGCGTCCTAGCGATAGACGCATCGGTGTTCATACTCGTTCTGAGCAACCTGGAGTTCTCGAAGAACTATGCCGTAACAGCCGACCGCATGCTCAAAGGAGCTCAGGCGCTTTCGCCGTTGCACGACGAGCTAGAAATGACCATCCGATGCGGAAAGATTACTCCTGAGGGGATGCAGGACGTTATCAAGCGCTACAACGAAATCATTAACGAGTTTGAGGTTCAGCATGAAGACATCGACTTTATCTACTTTCAGAGTATGCATCCGCACAAGTTCCATCTCACAGGTATTCAAGGCATGCTCAAACGGCTGGACTACCGCATTCGATATTTCCTGTACATATGGGGCTTGTACATCGTGTGCGTTGTCGTCCCACCATTACTCATCGCTGGAGGAATGTACGGATTTCCTTCGCTTCCAGCGAGTATCCGGTAGTTCGTATAACCCGCCGCTCCAGAGGGACGCTACGCCGGCAAGCCGGCTCCGAGCCCCTGAGCTAGCACGTTGGACGTCACTAACACCACCACGAGCAGGCACATGAGAGTCTCTGAGTACTTCCAGTTGGGAAAAACACAGCCGTACTTAGACTTTGTCGATGTGCGTTTGGAGACTGACATTGCGGTATTTGTCGATCCGAGCTCACTTAGGGCCATGAAGTCGGTTTGGGGGCACGAGTGTGCTTCACTAGTAAAGAACTACTTCGAGCTTGTTCTTGATCGCATGAAGGCAGGAAGAGATGCTGAAGCACAAGCCTTGTTGAGTTGTCTGAACGAACGGAATGAATTCCACCTTGGCTACTCCGCTGGTGAGTCTCGTGGTCATGCCTTCGGTAGCAAATCCGCTGAGTCGGTTTGGGACGCGCTCTCTAAAAGCCAAGCGTCGGTCTCCGGGCTATTGAAGGATCTAGAAGATACATGTCTTCTCATTGAAGGAATTGGCAGAGACATGATCTCTGACGCAGTGTGCAATATCCTTCGCGGACCGCTGATCAAGTACACCCAAGACATGTGCCAGTACTACGGCATACCCCTGACTCCAGATGTTAACTCTGGGCCAATCTGGAATGCCGAAAGTGGTCGTTGGGAGTCATCCCTTGTACCTCTTCCAATGACTCAGCAAGGCAAGGTTATTCTCGTACCAAAAGTCTTAGTCCGTCATCGCCTTAGCTATCAATACGACGAGTACTACACCCATTTCCTCCTTCCAGAGATGCAGCATGAAGAAATTCAGCGCGGCTCAAGTCTGGTCGGGTTCTTAAAGGACGGCACTCCAAGAGTCACAAAAAAGGCACTGCGCGAGAAATACGGTTCCGACAAACTTGCAGTAATTGAACAAACGCTCAAGCACCCACATGTGCTCGACGAATACAAAGAGGATAGAGCTCGTCGCACATCTCCTCCACTTGAGCACATTCAGCTTTCTGAGATCGAAGGTTCAGACCTCCCCAACTGGCCAGACCTGAAAACAAGGCTAAGCGCTCTTACACCTGGCAGAGATAACGCAACTGAATACGAGAATCTGATCGAGCAGATTCTCACAGCAATCTTCTATCCGTCTCTCTGCAAACCGACAAAGCAGCACGAAATCCATGATGGGCGGAAACGTGTCGATATTACCTATGTGAACGAAGGCCGAATCGGCTTCTTTCACTGGCTTGCACTTCACTATTCGTCTGCACTCATTTTTGTTGAGTGCAAGAACTATGGCCGTGAGATAGGAAATCCGGAACTAGATCAGTTGGCGGGACGCTTTTCGCCAAGCCGAGGTCAAGTCGGTATTTTGGTTTGTCGTAGCGTCGAGGATCAGACGAGACTTCAGCGCAGTTGTACCGACACAGCTCGCGATCATCGTGGCTTCATCATTGCGCTCACTGACGCGGATGTAATTGCACTCATTGATGAGGCGAGAGATGTGGATGATCGAAATCACGAATTTGTAACTCTGCGCACCAAATTCACGCGCCTAATAACGTGACGTCCAACCCTGCAATCAACCGAACGCTCCGCGATAAAGCCGCGCGGCGCCGGTTATTTTTAACGTTGAATGTCCGCCCAGGCCGTTAAGGCGGCGCCTGTATAGCCACGCCGGATGTCTGCTCCAGGCAGTCACGAACACATTGGGTAAACTGGCCACGTCCAGCACGCCTCGCAAAGCCACCCCGCCAATGACACCCGCCCATGCCCAAACCCTCCACGACCTGCTTCACACCCAGGAAGTCGCCGCGCTCGGGACGCTGCACAAGGGCCAGCCGTATGTGTCCATGGTGCCCTTCGCGCTGCTTCCCGGCGGTGCGGCGTTCGTCATTCATGTCAGCCAGCTCGCGGCGCACACGAAGGACATGCTGGCGAGTCCGCAGGTGAGTCTGCTGGTGATCGCGCCGCCCACGCCCGAGGTGACTGCCCAGGAATTGGCGCGGATCACGGTGCAGGGCAAGGCGGTGCAGTACGTCGGCGGCACACCCGATCATGCTGCGGCCAAGGCGGCCTACCTGTCGCGGTTTCCCCAGAGCGAACTGATGTTCGGCTTTTCCGACTTCTCGCTGTTCGCGATCGTGCCGGGGTCGATTCGGTTCGTCGGCGGATTTGCCCAGGCCACGACGATTTCGCCGGAAACGCTCGCCGAGGCCTTGCGCCAGGGCTGAGCCTGACCATCAAAGGGTCAGCTTCGCGTTGCCTGCTGAACTAGGCCGCCTGCAACAGGAATTCGACCTTGACCGCATCGTATGGAAAGACGATGCGGCCGTCTTCCGTGCGATCAAGCAGACCGGCATTCAGCAGTGCCGTCACATCGCCATGCACGGCCTTGACGTCGCGACCGGCGCGGCGGGCGGCTTCCCGGATGGACACCGGCCCGGCGCCGCAGAGCGCCTTGAGCAATTCCCACCGTTTGGCGGTCAGCACCTGCCACAGCAATTCGGGGGATGCAAAGCTGATGCGCGCGGTTTTTTGGGGCTTGCCTGTCTTCCAGGCATGCACGAAGTCCGCCATCGAATCGGCGGGGGGGCGCACATCAAGCGTCAAGATTTTCATGAGCTGGAAGGGATTCGTGCGTTAGTTGGCCGGTTTTGAGCGTCGCTTTGCCGCAGTGCTGCGGGCCGGTTTGGTGTATGAGGCGGGCGGTCTCCGGTTCACCGCTCAGAAAGAGGGTTGCCGCTTCGTCGAGTAGCGCCTTTGCAAACTCCGGGTCGCGCTCGACGCGTTCAACGACGGTTTGCTTGAAATTGCGGGTGAGTGCCATGTGATCGCCTGTGTTAATCCTGTGCCGCTGCGGTCTGCGTGCAGATATTCCTCGGCCTTGATTTTTACTTTTTAACGGTAACCAATAAGTTGCCAATTGGCCAGCCGCTTCGTCCGGAAAATTCCGCCCATGCCGCTACGGCACCATCGAAAACAGCTCCGGAACCGCCCGCCTGTAATCGATAAGGTGCTGCACGGTGAGCGGGGTGAGTTCGCGCGCGGCCACCCAGATCTGCAGGGGATGGTCGGTGGGCCGGATCAGTGCGGCGGGCAGCGTTGCCCAGGCGCTCCAGTCGATTTCAGGCAACGGGTTTCGAACCTGCGCAGGCAGGTTGCGCGCGAGATCGTGGCGCAATACCAGGTGCACGACACCCTGTGCGGCGGCGGGTGGCTGCGGCTCAAGCCGGGTCAGGTTACCGACGACACCACCATGGCGCTTGCGCTGGGCGGCGCCATTCTGCAGTCCGGACGGGTGGAGGCGCGGGCCGCGGCCCGCGCCTTCGACGACTGGATGCGCGCCCGGCCGGTGGACATCGGCAATACCGTGCGCCGCGGCCTGCTGCACTTCCGCACGACCGGCATTCCGGAAACCGTTCCCAGCGAACACGACGCCGGCAACGGCGCCGTCATGCGCGTGCTGCCGGTTGCGCTGGCGACCCTGGGCCAAACCGAAACGCAGGTGCGCGCGGCCTGCCGCGCCCAGGCCCACGTTACCCACAACAATGCGCAGTCCGATGCCGCTACTGAATGCCTGGCCCTGATGGTGCAGGATGCCTTGTTCGGCGCGGAAAGGGATCAACTGCTGCTACGCCATGTCATCCCGCTGATCGCGCAACACTCTGAATTCGAGTTTCGCAATGCGAAGCCGAGCAGCAACCCGAGCGGCTACGTGGTCGATACCCTGCACGCCGTGTTCCAGGCTTTTTTCGGCACCGCCGGTTCCCGGGAATGCCTGGTCGATGTCGTCAATCGCGGTGGCGATGCCGACACCACCGGCGCCATCGCCGGCATGCTGGCCGGCGCACTGTACGGGCAGGAAGCATTGCCGAAAGCCTGGCTGGCCGCGCTCGACCCCCACACGCGGCAGGCCTGCGAAGCCCAGGCTCGGGCGCTGGTGGCGCTGGCCATGGCGTGACGCGTCGAACGACGCGGACACGGCCGGAAAAAAACCGCAGTATGGGCGATCGCTATGCGAGCTTTGTCATGCACGCAGCATGCGGTGGCTGCATCGCGGATTGAGCCAGCTACGCAAGAAAGCGTGATTGAGTTGTCACGTTTCTGTCACGGTGCCGCTGAGGTCGAAGCAGCCACGATAGGAATGGCCAGAGGAATTTTGGTGCCCTAGGCGGAATCGAGCCGCCGACACCTGGATTTCCAATTGGCCACTCCTGAGCCGAACGGCGCAAATGTCACAGGCCGGCCACCCGAATGCCTGTCATATTCTCCTGCAATGATTCGTGTCACCAGAATAGTTCAGGGAAGGACAGGTGGACACGAGGCTGCGGGAAGCGGCCTCGTGCGGCCTGGCAGCCATGACGATGATTCCCGATGCGATGCGCTTACCGTTGACGTTCGGCCTGTCTGGCGTGTTGCACGCTGCTGTCTTGAGCTTCGTGCCGTCACCGCCGCCCTCCTTTGGCCTGCCGAATTTGCCCATTCAGGTCCGCCTGCTCGGGGGGAGCACCGCCCAGGTGGCTGGGCGGATCCCCGCCAGCATACCTGATGCCAGATCTGCTCAGGCACTGAATCCCGGGTTGCCCCAAGGCCGCCCTGCCTCTGTGGTAGCGTCATTCCAGGCGCCGGCCGCGATACCCGCGTTGGCGTCGCCGGTCGCAGCAGCGGCGACGCCTGTAGCGGGGGCCGTGCCCCTGCCCGAGAGCGTCAGGGAACACGGGCGCCATTCTGGGCCGTCGGATAGCGCTGCTTCAAGCCCCCCGGGAACGGCCGTTCTGTTGCCTCCGGTACAGGCCAGCGCTGCGGAGAACCGCACGGCGGTAATCGGCAGCCCGCCAGAACCGCCGGGTGGCGATCCGCGGCAGGCCCGCGGCATGCCGACGGGCACGCCTGCCTCCCCCTTCGAGGCGCCCAAGGCCCTGCATACCTCGGTCCCAGAGTACCCCGAAGAAGCGCGCTGGGAGAAGCGGACGGGGCTGGCGACCCTGGGCTTTCGTGTGGAGGCCGACGGTTCGGTGGCTGAGGTCAGGATGCTGCATTCCTCGGGTCATGCCGACCTGGATGCGGCGGCACTGGAGTCGCTGCGCCATTGGCGCTTCGTCCTTCCTCCGGGTGCGGCGCCTACCTCCTGGTACCGCTATGTCTTTCGGTTCGAGCTGACCTGATGATTCTCGGGAGGAGTACCGAAGCCTCGTAACTAAGCCGGTTTCCGCCCCCTCCGGAAACCGGTGTCGGTCGACTTTTTGTCGGCATCACAGCGTCCCCGAGGGTTCATTGTCCACTCAACCGAATAGGAGAATCGTATGTATCACCATCAAATTAGACGCAAGACCCTCGCCGTGCTCGTAGCGGCTACCCTTATCACTACCGCCGGGCCCGCTCTGGCCAAAGAGCCAAAGGGCGGCGATCACCCGCTGGTAGGCGAAATGCTGCCCACCGGTGTGCGTATCACCCCCGAGGCGGCCAGCGGCGCCCTGTTCCAGGCGCTCAACCCGGATCTGCCGACCAACCCCGATTTTGTGGCCGGTCAGGCCGTGGCTACCAGCACCAGCCCGGACGGCAACACCTTGCTCATTCTGACCAGCGGCTATAACCGCAACAACGGCCCCACCGGCAGCCGCGTCACCGCCGAGTCCAACGAGTATGTCTTCGTCTACGACATCTCCGCCGGCACGCCCGTCAAGCGCCAGGTCATCCAGGTACCCAATACCTTCAACGGCATCGTCTGGAATCCCAACGGCCGTGAGTTCTACGTCTCCGGCGGCGTCAACGACAACGTGCACGTCTATGGTCTGCAAGCCGACAGCTGGACTGAACAGGCTGCCATCGCCCTGGGTCACGGCAACATCGGCCTGGGCATCGGTGTGCGACCCATCGCTGCTGGCATGGCCGTCACCCAGGATGGCAAGCGCCTGCTGGTGGCCAACATGCAGAACGACAGCGTCAGTGTGATCGACCTGGAGACCCGCGCCGAGATCGCCGAGCTGGATCTGCGCGCGGGCAAGAACGACCCGGCCCAGGTCGGCGTGCCTGGCGGCTCCTATCCCTACTGGGTGGCGATCATGGGCAACGGCAAGGCCTACGTCAGCAGCCAACGCGACCGCGAAGTGGTGGTGCTGGACATCGCAGGCTCCCAGCCTGCCGTGATCGGCCGCATCCCCGTGGGCGGGCAACCCAACAAGATGATCCTGAACCGCGACCAGCACCGCCTGTTCGTGGCCAATGGCAACAGTGACAGCGTCTCGGTGATCGACACCGTCAGTGACACGGTTCTGGAGGAATTCAATGTCACCGCGCCCAAGAGCGTGCTGACCAAGGCCGATAAGCTGCGCGGTGCCAACCCCAACAGTCTTGCGCTGAGCCCGAGCGAGCGCTTCCTGTTAGTGACCAACGGCGGAACCAACTCCATAGCAGTGGTGAAGCTTGGCCTGATGGAGCACGAGGCAAAGCACGGCGGCAGCGATGATCGGGACGAGGGGCACGAGGACGGCCGCAAGAGCAGAGTGATGGGTCTGATCCCCACCGGCTGGTATCCCAACTCGGTGAGTCTGAGCAAGAACGGCGACACCCTCTACGTGGTCAACGGCAAGAGCAACGCCGGCCCCAACCCGGGCGCCTGCCGCAACACTCCCTCCATCGCAGCGGGCTCTCTTAGTGGCTGTAACGCCAACAACCAATACGTTTGGCAGCTCACCAAGGCGGGCTTCCTGAGCATGCCCATGCCCAGCGAGCGGGAACTGGCTCAGCTCACTTGGCAGGTGGCGAAGAACAATGGCTTCACCAAGACGGACAAGCACGATCAGGCTCAGGAGACGATGGCCTTCCTGCGCAACAAGATCAAACACGTCATCTACGTAGTGAAGGAAAACCGCACCTACGACCAGATTCTGGGCGACCTGGAAAAAGGTAATGGCGATCCTAGCCTGACCATCTTCCCAGAACCCATTACTCCCAACCACCACAATCTGGCACGAAAGTATGTGACCCTGGATAACTTCCACGACAGTGGCGAGGTGAGCGGCGACGGCTGGAACTGGACTACCGCCGCACGCACCACCGATTACACGGAGAAGACCGTTGCCGTGAACTACGGTGGCCGCGGCTTCACCTACGACTGGGAAGGCGCCAACCGCAACATTAACGTGAGCTTGCCCACCACTGCCGAGCGGGTGGCGCAGAATTCCGCCAGTCCCAATGACCCGGACCTGCTGCCGGGTACGGCGGATGTGGCCGCGCCTGATGCCGCCGAGGAGGCTGGGGCCGGCTACCTGTGGGACGGCGCCCTGCGTGCCGGACTGAGCATCCGCAACTATGGCTTCTTCGTGGGCAACCTGGCCAGCTCCAACAGCATGACCGAGGAGCAACTGGCCAACCCCTACGCCTATGGCCTGCCCCAGGCCGCGCCCCTCAAGCAGGCCCTTGCTCCCCACACCGACCCCTATTTCCGCGGCTATGACCAGAACAACGCGGATTTCTACCTGTTCAAGGAATGGGAGCGGGAATTCGACCAATATGCGGCCAAGGGCACACTACCCAACCTGTCGTTCGTGCGCCTGCCGCACGACCACTTCGGCAACTACTCGACGGCCAAGTTCGGGGTGAATACCGTGGAGACCCAGATGGCCGACAACGATTACGCCATCGGCCTGCTGGTGCAGAAGGTGGCCAACAGCCCGTTCAAGGACGACACCCTGATCTTCATCGTGGAAGACGACGCCCAAAACGCCCCCGACCACATGGACGCCCACCGCAGCATCGCCTACGTGGTGGGGCCCCATGTGAAGCAGGGCGCCCTGGTGTCCGAGCACTACACCACGGTGAGCATGCTGCGCACCATCGAGGACATCCTGGGCATCAAGCCCATGGGCATCACCGATGGGCTGGCCCTGCCCATGGCCGAATTGTTCGAGAAGAAGAAACGTCCGTGGGGCTACACCGCCCTGGTGCCCGAGGTGCTGCGTACCACCGGCCTGCCGTTGCCGGAGCGCACCGCTGTCAACAGCCTGCCCCTCACCGGGAAAGCCATGGCCTACGCCAAGCCCAAACGCAACGCCGAGTATTGGGCCGAGGTCATGGGTGGCCAGGACTTCTCCGTGGAGGATAACCTGAACGAACCGCGCTTCAACCGCGCCTTGTGGCAGGGGCTGAAGGACGCGCCTTACCCCAGCGAACGTCATGGCCGCGATCTGTCCGAAGAGCGCGCCAAGTTACTGCTGGACAAGGTGAGCCTGCAGTAACGCTAAGCCCCCGTTTTAACGGGCTTTTGGGCGGGCAGCCATGGCTGTCCGCCCATTTGCGTTCATTCCTGCAGGCCAGGCTTCAGTCCGACTACAAGCACCATTTTTGACCTTCTGTTCAGTACACAGTCTGAAAAATGAAACCTCATCACACTCCCTATTCTCTTAACGCGCTTTTCCTCACTCTGACCGTCTTTTCCGGCCAGCCCTGCGCCGCCGACAACGAATCCACCCCTGAGATGGTGGTCACCGCCACCCGCGTCGAACGGGAGGTGTTCAACACCCCCCAGGCGGTGACCGTGCTGGATGATCTGGCTGTCGAGCAGGCCAATGCCGGCACCACCCCGGACATCCTGTCCGGCGCGGAGGGCGTGCTCATCCAGAAGACCAATTCCGGCGGCGGATCGCCTTTCATCCGCGGCCTCACCGGCAAGCAGGTGCTCATCCTGGTGGACGGGGTTCGGGTGAACAACTCCTACTATCGCTTCGGCCCCCACCAATATCTCAATACGATCGATCCCAACCTGGTTGAGCGCATCGAGGTCGTGCGCGGCCCTACCTCGGTTCTCTATGGCAGCGACGCTTTGGCTGGCGTAATCAATGTCATTACCCGCAAGCGTGCAGATTTTTCCGACGCGCGGAGAACGGAAGGCCTGGTCGCCCTACACGGCGCGAGTGCCGATGCGAGCCTGGCCGGACGCCTGCAGGTGGAAGGCAACTTCAACCAACTGGGATACATCGGCGGGATCAGCGGCAAGCGCTTCAACAGCCTGGAAGGCGGCGGCGACGTGGGCGGGCAGCGACCCACCGCCTACGACGAGCTGGGTGGTGATCTGAAGCTCAACTACCGACTAGGCGGGGGCGGAGAGCTGATTTTCTCCCAGCAGTACAACCGTCAGTTCGACGTGCCCAAGACCAGCGAGGTGACCCTGGGAGACAAGCTCAAGTTCAACTATGAGCCCCAACTGCGCACGCTGAGCTATCTGGAATACCAGAGTCGGCACGACGAGGCCGCGACTATTTCCGGCATGAAACTCAATATCTCCTTCAACCGCCAGAAGGAAGGCGAGGAGATCGTCAAGGTCTCCACTCCCACCGTGGAGACCCGTGAGATCACCGAGGTGAAGACCCTGGGCGCCACCACCCAGTTCACCAGCAAGCTTGGACGTGCCCAACGCCTTACCTACGGCTTCGATTACTACCGGGACAGGTATGACACCAGCAAGACCCGCATCGACCTGACTACTGGCGCGGCCACGTCCGTCATGCCGGGTACCCCGGATGGCGCCAAATATGAAAGCTGGGGGCTCTACCTGCAGGACGAGATGCGCTTCACCGATCGTTTGGAAGCCATTCTGGGCGCACGCTATGCCCATTTCGAGGCGGATGGAGCCATCGGCGCCAACCAGTTGAGCCTGTCCGATGGCGAACTGACCGGCAGCATCAACGGCCTCTACCGTCTGGCTCCGCGCTGGAATCTGGTGGCGGGTCTTGCCCAGGGCTACCGGGCGCCCAATATGGAGGACTTCTTTGGCCGGGTCGATTTCGTCACCGAAATCCCCAACACCCAGCTCACGCCGGAGCACTCGTTAAACAAAGAGATCGGGGTGAAGTACTACTCTCCCCGCACATCGGGCGATTTCTATCTTTTCCACACCACCTACGACGATCTCATCGACCGTGTCACTGTAGCCCCTGGTGTCACGCAGCGGCAGAACATCCAGCGTGCCCTGATCAAAGGGGCTGAGTTGGGCGTGAAGCACAGTTTCTCCGATCGCTGGTCGGCGACCGGCAACCTGACCTACACGTGGGGCCAGGATCGGGACACCCAACAGCCTCTGCGCCGCATCCCCCCGTTGAACGGCAGCCTGCACCTGCGCTACGCCCCGGATGACCGCTCCTGGTACGAGGTCTACAGCCTGTTCGCCGATCGTCAGGATCGTTTGTCCTCAGGCGACCTCTCGGATCCCCGCATCCCCGTCGGCGGCACACCGGGCTACGGCACCCTCAACCTCAAGGCCGGATTCAAGCCTGCGCAGAGGCAAGACCTGCTGGTGAGCCTGGAGAATGCCCTCGACGCCAAATACAAGACCCACGGCTCCGGCGTTTACGCGCCAGGCCTCAACCTGGCGGTGACCTGGCGGCTTGCCCTCCAGTGATCCGCAAACCTGCAATTGAAATGGAGAACTTCATGGTACCCAGAATCAAACTTCTTACCGCTATCGTATCTGGCCTGCTTGTCAGCGGAACGGTCGCCCAAGCGGCCAGCCCAGACCTGCTGACCCGACCCGCCGGTCCCAGCGCCGATGGCCTGACCGGCATCACGCCCAACAACTGGCAAGTCACCCCCGCCGGCGAAAAAATCCGCGTTGGCCACGTGCCTCTCGGCATGATCCTCAGCCCGGACGGCAAGGACCTGCTGATCAGCAACAACGGCTACGGCCAGCACTCCCTAATGCGTGTCGATCGCGAAAACCTCGCCATCCGCGACAGCATTCCCTACGACTCGCCGGAGGGCCTGTTCATCGGCTTGGCCGCCAGCCAGGACGGCAAACGCATCTATGCTTCGGGCGGCCACACCAACATGGTGCGCGTCTATGAGGTGACGGCTTCGGGCATGGTCGAGACCGGTCAGATTCAGTTGATCCGCGCCGCAAAGGCGGCTTTGTCACCGGGCTGGCCTTGTCCGCCGACGAGAACCGGCTGTTCGTGGCCAACCACCAGGGCGGCGACGTGGCGGTGATCGACCCGGTCGCCGGCACGGTCACCCACCGTATTCCCATGGGCACCAGCGCCGACCCCTACAACGCCAGCATGTTCCCCTATGGGGTGCTGCTCAGCACCGACGGCAAGAAGCTGTATGTGTCCAACTGGAAGGAAGGCACCATTGCCGTGGTGGACGTGAACAATCCGGATGCCGCCACCGTGGTCAGGCACATCCCGGTGGGCCAACATCCCAACGCCATGGTCTTCAGCCCCACTGGCGACCGGTTGTACGTGGCTAACGCCAACAGCGACAGCGTCTCCGTAATCGACACCGCCACGGACGCCATGCTGTTCGACATCGACGTGCGGCCCTACAAAAATGCCCCCTTCGGCAGCACGCCCAACGCCTTGGCCGTGTCACCGGACGGCGAGACCCTCTATGTGCTGAACGCCGGCGAGAACGCCGTGGTGATGGTCGAATTGGAAGGCCAGGAAAAGGAACATGGCAAGCGCGCCCACAAGCGGGACGATGAGAAACGCTACGAGGTGAAGGGCCGCATCCCCACCGGCTGGTATCCCACGGCGCTCACTATCAGCCCGGCCGGCGACAAACTCTATGTCGCCAATTCCAAGGACGTGGGCCTGGGCCAGAACGCCTATCCCCAGACCTACATCGGCGACCAGATGATCGGTTCCCTGTCGGTGATCGACGTGCCCGACGAGGGGACGCTCAAGCGCTATACCCGCCAGGTCATCGAGAACAATATGGTGGCCCGGGGCAAGGCCGCGGTGGCCGGCGGCGAGAAGGGCGAGGGTCATGCCCACGCCAGCCTCCTGAAGCAGCTGCCCATCAAGCACGTGGTTTACATCCTCAAGGAAAACCGCACATACGACCAGGTGTTCGGCGACCTGCCGGGCGGCAAAGGCGACTCCAGCCTGCTCATGTTCGACGACCACAGCGCGCCCAACCATCGCCGCCTGGCCAGCGATTTCGTGCTGCTGGACAACACTTACTGCGACGCGGAGATCAGCAAGGACGGCCATGAGTGGTCAATGAGCGGCAACGTCACGGACTACACCATGAAGGTCTGGCCGAGCGATTATTCTGACCGCGGCACCCTGATCAACCGGGCCTTGATCGCGATCACCAACGTGCCCGGCGGCTATCTGTGGGATGCCGCCAAGGAGGCCGGCATCAGCTACCGCTCCTACGGCGAATACGTGATCAACGGTAAGAAAAACGCAGACGGTAGCTACGCGCCGGCCACCACCCGCATGCCTGCCCTGGCAGACCATTTCTCGCCCATGTACCGCACCTACGACCTCAAGCACATGGACAAGACGCGCGCCGATGTCTGGCTCAAGGAGTTCGAGGCCTACAAGCAGGCCGGCGACTTCCCCAACCTGTCTATCATCAGCCTGCCCAACGACCACTTGGCTGGCACAAGCCCCGGCTATCCCACGCCCCAGGCCATGATGGCGGACAACGACCTGGCCCTCGGGCGCATTGTCGATGCCATCTCTCATTCGCGCTTCTGGCCAAACACCTTGATCATGGTCATCGAGGACGATACCCAGGACGGTTTTGACCATGTGGACACCCACCGCACACCGGCCCTGCTTATCGGCCCCCACGTCAAGCGCAAGGCCGTGGATAGCACGCATTACAGCACCGTGTCCATGATCCGCACAGCTGGAGTGCTGCTGGGCCTCAAGCCCATGAGCCAGTTCGACGCGGCGGCCGTCACCATGGATAACAGCTTCACGGTCAAACCGGACTTCACCCCCTACGAGCACGTCGTACCTGCCCAGGATCTCTATGAGATGAACCCCACCCTGGCTGCGCTGCAGGGTGAGAAGCGCAAGCTTGCCGAGCGTTCCATGAAGCTCGATCTGGCTGAAGTGGACGCGGCGGATATGCGCGAATACAACGATATCCTGTGGAAGGCGATCAAGGGCGCTCAGCCCATGCCGCGGCTGATCCAGCGGCAGCGCGAACCCGGCATCCGCGAAGTACTGCTGCTCTCCCGAGTCGACAAGTAACTGCGGCTGAAGCTAGCCGCAAGCCGGCCCTTTCAGGGGGCCGGCTTTTTTTCGCTCTTTCGGGTTTTCGTATTCTGGTACCTCGGCAGCGCATCACGCAGCATCAGCTTCCCGGCGTATTGGATAAAGTTAAACTGGATTTTTTCGGCCTGGTCCATGCAGTGGCTTCGGAGCCAGTCTTGAAAGTTTAGAAAGGAATCGAGCTTGAGCTGTATGCGGTAGTGGCTTGGTATGAATATTCGCCACGTTTTGTAATCGTGGCCATGCAGTGCCTCCAGAGAGGGGACACGGTATACGCAGTCTTTTTAAATTTTCCGCAGGCGCTGGAAAATAAGTGAAACGGCCCGCGGAAAAAACGCGGGCCGTCAAGTATTGTGGTGGCTAGGGGCGGAATCAAGCCGTCGACATACGGGTTTCAATCCGCTGCTCTACCAACTGAGCGACCTGGCCAAAAGAGGCCGCAATTTTACCGGTTTGCCCCATTCAAGTTAAGCCGCATGGATTAGCTCAACACGCCAATCCATGCAGGCCGCACAGGTGGCGTTTGGCGAATGCCAGCATGATCCACAGCCAGAACAGCAGGAAGAAGGTGAGTATCGGCACGTGGGCGTCGAGAATGAAGCGCGGGGTGATGAAGCGCACGGCGCGCACCACCGGGCGGGTGACGATGCGCAGTACACGATAAAAGACGTTGTCCTCGCGATATTTGCCGGCCAGCAGCGCCAGCAGACCCTGCCCAAGCAGGGCGAAGCCGGCGACTTCAACCAGGGTGCGCAGAACCGAAACCAGCAGGATGTCGAACGGCATGGCGCGAGTCCCTTAAACGAATCGGCGATTTTAACGCAGCTTGTCAGGCCCTCGCTTGCCCGTGACAATGCGTGCTGACTTCACTTTGCCTTTGACTCATGATGAACTTTGACCATGTGCGGCATGGCCTGCGGGGCATGTTCTTCAACATGCTGGGCCAGCCGGAACGCGCGCTGGCCGCGTACCGTGACAGCCATCGTGTCGATCCGGCCCATGTCGGTACGCTGCGCACGCTGGGCTGGCTGGAAGCGCAGCAGGAACATTGGGCCGCGGCGGAAGCCTGGTTTGCACGCGCGATCGAGATCGAACCGAATGATGCCCACACCTGGTTCAACCTCGGCTACGTGCGCGACAAGGGCGGCATGGACGAGGCGGCCATCGCAGCATTTCAGCAGGCGACGAAATTGAATCCCAACAACGACCGCGCCTGGTATGGACTGGGGATGCTGCACGTGCGGCATGGCCGCCACGCTGACGCCGCCGCGGCGCTGACCGAAGCCGGTCGGCTGCAGCCGATGAACGGGCTGGCCTGGTATGCGCTGGGCATGGCCTGGCAGCACTGCAACCAGCCGGACAAGGTGGCGGCGGTGATCGAGCACACGCTGACGCATGATCCGCAGACGGCGCAGCGGTTGATCCATGACACCGGACGCAGCGATTACGCGCACCGGATCAGTTGAGAATCGCAGGCGTAAAAAAGCCAGCCCCGCGGGGCTGGCTTTTTTTGCGCACCCGCGGGCGCGCTTGTTGCCGCGATCAAGTTGCGCGGGTTTCGATGTCGCCTTCCAGGCTCGGATAGCGCACGTGGTCGACCAGCTGCTGGATTTCCAGGCTGGGCGCACGCGAGATCAGCGAACCGATGATGACGCCGAGGAAGCCGATCGGCATGCCGAACACGCCGGCGGCGATCGGCTTGATGGCGAACCATTCGTTGGCTGCAACGCCGCCGAAGAAGTCGTAGGTGATGTACATGTAGTACATGCACACGAACAGCCCGGCCAGCATGCCGACGACCGCGCCGAGGTAGTTGGCGCGCTTCCAGAACACGCCGAGCACCAGCGCCGGGAAGAACGCCGAGGCAGCCAGGGAGAACGCCGCGCCGACCAGGAACAGGATGTCACCCGGTTTCAGCGACGCGGTGTACGCGGCCACCAGGGCGACCACCAGCAGCAGGCCTTTGGAGATGGCCAGGCGGCGCACCGTGGTGGCTTTCGGGTCGATCATCTTGTAATACACGTCGTGCGACAGCGCGTTGGCGATGGTCAGCAGCAGGCCGTCGGCGGTCGACAGCGCAGCGGCCAGACCGCCCGCCGCCACCATGCCCGAGATCACGTAGGGCAGGCCTGCGATCTCCGGCGTGGCCAGCACGATGAGGTCGCCGCCGATGGTCATTTCGGCGAGCTGCACGATGCCGTCCAGGTTCATGTCGGAGATCTTCATCAGCGTCGGGTCCACCGCTGCCCAGTTGGCCACCCAGGCGGGCAGCGACGCGAACGACGAGCCGATCAGGTTGTGGTAGACCTCGAACTTGACCAGCACCGCCAGCGCAGGTGCGGTGAAGTACAGGAGGAAAATGAAGAACAGCGACCAGAACACCGACTTGCGCGCATCACGCACCGACGGCGTGGTGTAGTAGCGCATCAGGATGTGCGGCAGCGACGCCGTGCCGACCATCAGGCACAGCACCAGCGCGATGAAGTTGCGGCGCTTGACGTTGGAAGCTTCCTGGTCTTCGGCTTTCGCCGCGGCGATTTCGGCTTCGGTCGCGCTGGGGTTGTCCTTCAGCAGTTTCTTCTCGGCACCCTTGCCGGAGAAGGCCGTGGCGTGCGCCGCGACCGGGCCGGCCGATTTCTTGGCGCCATCGGCGGCTTTCTTCAGCTTGGCCAGCAGGGCGTCGGGGCCGGTCATCTCGCCGATTTCCTTGGTCTTGGCCTCGATCTTCTTGGCGTCGGGTTCGGGCGCGGCCTTCAGTTCGACCAGTTCGGTGTCGAGCTTGGCGCGGGCCTCACCCACGATCGTGTCGGCGGTGCCGGCAGCGATGGCGGCTTCGAGTGCCTTGACCTTGTCTTCCGTGGCGAGCTGCTTCTCCTTGTAGATCGCACGGACCGAGGCTTCGGCTGCGCCGAGCGTGGTGGTCGGGTCGTTCAGCTCTTTTTCCTTGGCGGTGACCTGCTGCAGCACCTGGCCATAGGCGATCTGCGGAATCGGGTTGCCGGTGATGTTCACCGACAGCCACACCACCGGAATCATGTAGGCAAGGATCAGGATGATGTACTGGGCGACCTGGGTCCAGGTCACCGCGCGCATGCCCCCGAGGAAGGAACACACCAGGATGCCGGCCAGACCGGCGAACACGCCGACCTGGAATTCCAGGCCGGTGAGGCGGGCGGTAATGAGGCCCACACCATAAATCTGCGCGACCACGTAGACGAACGAGCAGATGATGGCCGCGACGACGCCGATGGTGCGCGGCAGGTTGCCGCCGTAACGCGAACCGAGAAAGTCTGGAATGGTGAACTGGCCGAACTTGCGCAGGTAGGGCGCGAGCAAAAGCGCCACCAGCACATAGCCACCGGTCCAGCCCAGGATGAAGGCGAGGCCGTCAAAGCCGCTCAGATACAGGGTGCCGGCCATACCGATGAAGGACGCCGCCGACATCCAGTCGGCGCCGGTCGCCATGCCGTTGAACAGCGCGGGCACGCGCCGTCCGGCAACGTAGTATTCCGACACGTCGGCGGTCTTCGACATGATGCCGATGCCCGCATACAGCGAGATGGTGGCGGCAAGGAAGATGTAGCCGATGTATTTCGGTTCCAGCCCCATCTGCTCCAGGATGGCGAGCACGATGACGAAGGCGATGAAGCCGCCGGTGTAGAAGGTGTAGTACTTTTTCAGCTGCCGGAAGAACTGGCTTTGGGTTTGGGTGCTCATTCTTCTTCTCCCTCGTGGACGCCGAATTCCAGGTCCAGCTGATTCATGCGATGGGCATAAAACCAGATGACGAGGACATAGATGATGAGTGAACCCTGGGCGGCCATGTAGAAGGCGAAGGGGAAACCCATGATGACGATATCGTTTAGCTGGGGGGCAAAGTAGATGACGACGAACGTCACCACGAACCAGATGGCGAGCAACACTGCGGTGAGCCGCAGGTTCTTGCGCCAGTACTCCTGATGTCTCTCCGATAACTGCATGGCAATTCCTCCGTGAGCGTGAGTGGGGAACGCGCTTTATTGATTGATGTTGCGCGTGCGCGGAGTGTAAGGACTTGTTTTGCAGCCGACAAACAGATTAGCAGACGCTAATTTGCCGATAGCCAGCGCCGGGCCCGCAGCAGTCCGCGCAGTTGCTGCGCGGTGGTGAGGTTTTCGCGTTGCGCCGCCTGCAGCAGGACCAGCCACAGTTCGGCGGTGGCGTAGGCGTCGGCCAGCGCGCCGTGGCGCGCGTACGCGGCGATGCCGAAATGCGCCAGCCAGTCGTCGAGGTGACGGCAGTGCGCGGCCGCGCCGGGGAACAGCAGCGGCGCGACCACTGCGGCGTCGAACCACGGTGCGGCGATGGCCAGGCCCAGTTGCTCGCGCTCTGCACGCTGTAAAACCGTCTGGTCGAATGCCGCGTGGAAGGCCACCCGCGGCGCGCCCTGGGAAAATTCCAGCCAGCTGAGCAGTGCCTCGTGCGGCGCCTGGCCGGCGCGCTGTTCGCTGCCGCTGATGCCGTGGATCAGGATGTTGGCGGCAGCGGTCGATTGCGCCTGCGTGAGTCCGACTTCCAGGCTGGCATCGAGGGCGATGCGCTGATGTTCGACCGCCACCGCGCCGATCGCCAGCAGCGGATCGTGCTGCGCGTCCAGCCCACCGGTTTCCACATCGACCACGCACCAGCGCATGTCGGCAAGCGGCTGCCTGAGGTCGACCTTTTGCCGGGCCAGCGCTGCGCGCCGCGCGCTGCTGGCAGCGTCCAGCGCGGGCAGCGTGCGTTTTGCAAACGGCCAGATCACAACCCGTAATCCATCGCCAGCCGCGCCTGCACCTTGCGCGCCTGGCGCAGCGCTTCTTTCAGGATGCGGCGGTCGAGCGGATTCAGCGTGTCGGGATCGAGGTGGTTGTCGGGCGCGCTGCCGGCGCGCTGCTGCCCATGCTGGTGACGCAGCCGCAGCAGTTGCAGAAAGTGGAATGCGCGGTTCCAGTCGGCCAATTCGGTATCGGGAATATGCAGCGCATGCGCGGCTGCCCGCAGCCGCTTGGCGGTGTTGGTCTGCGGGCTGCCGGCCGCCAGCGCAAAAATTCGCGCCGCATCGACAAAGGGCGTGGCGCCGTTGAGCTTGAGATCGAGCGTGTGCGGGTGGGCGGTGTCTTCCGACAGCACGAAGTCGCGCACCACGCCCAGCGGCGGGCGGTTGCGCAGGGCGTTGCCCGCCATCTGGTGCAGGAAGCGCGGATTCTTTTGCGCGGCGCGGTTGAGCCAGGCGCGCAGGTCGAGCGCCAGGGCAGCATCGCCGGTCAGCGGACGAAAGTCGAAAAAGATGCTGGCGTTGAGCAGGGCCTCGGGAGTGCCGTGATCGATCCACTGGGTGAACTGCTGCTGCCAGCCGTCCGCCGACAGGCACCACCGCGGATTGCTCGCCATGATGCCGCCCTTGCACAGTGGAAACCCGCAGGCGTCGAGTTGATGGTTCACGCGCAGGGCAAAGGCCAGCAGCGCGTCGCGCTGGCTGTCGTCCGCCGCGGCAAAAATCAGTGCGTTGTCCTGGTCGGTGGCGAGCGTCTGTTCCATGCGGCCTTCCGAGCCCAGCGCCAGCCAGCACCAGCGCAGCCCGACCAAGGCATCATCGGCCTCGCATTCCAGCGTGATGATGCGTTCGGTGAGGCGATCATTCAGGCTGGAAATGATCGCGGTGAGGTTTTCCGCATCCATTCCCTGCGCCAGCAGGCTGTGCACCAGATCGCCGATGTCGTGCGCCAGCGCGGGCAGCGGGCCGGGGTCTTCGCTGCGCGCAATGGCCGAAGTGATGCCTTCCACCGACAGGCGGCGCAGCGCAAAGATATCCTTTTCCGATACCACGCCGACCAGTCGTCCCGCTCGGACCAGCGGAATGTGATGGATGCCCTGACGCGCCATCAGCACCAGCGCATCGGCCGCCGGCGCATCGGCCGAGAGGGTTGCCGGATCCGGCGTCATCACTGCCGCAATCGGGGTGGCGAGCGGCACGCCGGCCAGCGTCACGCGGGCCAGCACATCCTTCAGGGTGAGAATGCCGAGCGCTTGTCCGGCTGCGTCGGTGACCACCACCGACCCCACCCGCGCAGCCTCCATCGCCGCCAGCGCGGAGGCGAGCGGGGTATCGGGCAGCACGCTCAAGGGCGCGCACCGGATCAGGCTGGCGAGCGGGCGCGCAAAGCGGCTTTCGTCATCGAGCGCCAGTGCGTATTCCGATTGCACCGCACGTTGCGAATCTTCCAGCAGGCTGGCGATGCGGCGCGTGCAGAAATCATTGAACTCGGTGCTCTTCGCCAGCAGCGCATGGAAATCGGCGGCATCCAGCAGGTAGCAGAAGCTATCCGTTGCTGCGACATAGCGGTTGGCCGCGCCGCGTCCGGCCAGCAGCGCGCCCAGCGGAAACATTTCGCCCGTCGCCAGCTGCAGCACCGTGTGACCTTCGGCGGTGGCGCCTGCCACGGTGCCCTGCTTGATGATGAACAGCGCATCGGGTGGCGTGTCGGCGGGTTCCAGCAGCACCGCGTCGCGCGCGAAATAGGCCACCGACAAATGTTGAACCAGCCATAACAGGTCATCTTCCGCCATCGCCGAAAACGGCGCCTGCTGCCGCAAGGCGTCGAGGGTGGCGCGGTGCAGGCTGTTGGCCAGGGGAAGGGTGGAGGTCATGCCATTGCCCCGATGTCCCGCAGCATGATGGGCGCGTGCCCCTGCCCGTCAGGGCGCGGGCAGAGGCTAAGGACATGTTCACGGGTGGCGCATTGCATGGCAAAACCTCCTCGGAATTCAGGCCCGATGATAGCGGAAGCGGGCATTAAAAAGCCCCGCCGAAGCGGGGCTTTGGGACTGCCTAGACAGCCGGGCCTTACTTACATCATGCCGCCCATACCGCCCATACCGCCCATGTCACCCATGCCGCCACCCATCTGGCCAGCCTGCTTGTCTTCCGGCAGGTCGCAGACCATGCAGTCGGTGGTCAGCATCAGGCCGGCGATCGACGCAGCGTTCTGCAGGGCGATGCGGGTGACCTTGGTCGGGTCGAGCACGCCCATCGTCACCATGTCGCCGTATTCGCCGGTGCCGGCGTTGTAGCCAAAGTTGCCCTTGCCTTCCAGCACCTTGTTGACGACGACGGAGGGTTCTTCGCCGCAGTTCTTGACGATCTGGCGCAGCGGTTCTTCGATGGCGCGCAGCACGATCTTCACGCCGGCGTCCTGGTCGTGGTTGTCGCCCTTCACCGCAGCCGCAGCGGCCTTGGCGCGCAGCAGCGCGACACCGCCGCCGGGGACGATGCCTTCTTCAACGGCGGCACGGGTGGCGTGCAGCGCGTCTTCGACGCGGGCCTTCTTCTCTTTCATTTCGACTTCGGTCGCCGCGCCCACTTTGATGATGGCCACGCCACCAGCCAGCTTGGCCTTGCGTTCCTGCAGCTTTTCCTTGTCGTAGTCGGAGGTGACTTCGTCGATCTGCTTGTTGATCTGGGCGATGCGACCCTTGATCCCGTTGGCATCACCGGCACCGTCGATGATGGTGGTGTTTTCCTTGCCGATCTCGATGCGCTTGGCGTGGCCCAGATCCTGCAGCGTGGCTTTTTCCAGGCTCAGGCCGACTTCTTCGGCGATCACGGTGCCGCCGGTGAGGATGGCCATGTCTTCCAGCATCGCCTTGCGGCGGTCGCCAAAGCCGGGGGCCTTGACGGCGCAGGTCTTGAGGATGCCGCGGATGTTGTTCACCACCAGGGTGGCGAGCGCTTCGCCGTCGACGTCTTCGGCGACGATCATCAGCGGCTTGCCGGCCTTGGCCACCTGCTCCAGCACGGGCAGCAGGTCGCGGATGTTGGAGATCTTCTTGTCGTACAGCAGGATGAAGGGGTCTTCCATCACCGCCATCTGCTTGTCGGGGTTGTTGATGAAGTAGGGGGACAGGTAGCCGCGGTCGAACTGCATGCCTTCAACCACGTCGAGCTCGTTATCCAGACCCGAGCTGTCTTCAACCGTGATGACGCCTTCCTTGCCGACCTTGTCCATCGCGGCGGCGATGATGTCGCCGATCGAGGAGTCGGAGTTGGCGGAAATGGAGCCGACCTGGGCGATTTCCTTGCTGCTGGTGCAGGGCACCGAAATCTTCTTCAGCTCGGCGGTGATGGCGATCACGGCCTTGTCGATGCCGCGCTTGAGGTCCATCGGGTTCATGCCGGCGGCCACGTATTTCATGCCTTCGTTGACGATGGACTGCGCCAGCACGGTGGCGGTGGTGGTGCCGTCACCGGCGACGTCGGAGGTCTTGGAGGCGACTTCCTTGACCATCTGCGCGCCCATGTTCTCCAGCTTGTCCTTCAGCTCGATTTCCTTGGCGACCGACACGCCGTCCTTGGTCACGGTGGGGGCGCCGTAGGAACGGTCGAGCACCACGTTGCGGCCTTTCGGGCCGAGGGTCACCTTGACGGCGTCAGCCAGGATGTTGACGCCAGCCACCATGCGGTGACGGGCGGAATCGCCAAAACGTACGTCTTTTGCAGCCATGTTTTAACTCCTAAAAAATGCATTCACCACAGAGGCACAGAAACACAGAGAAACCCGTATTCGGATTTCGTTTGTGTTTTCTCCGTGCCTCTGTGTCTCTGTGGTTAAGGGTTTGGGGTGGGCTTAAGCCTCGACCACGCCCATGATGTCTTCTTCGCGCATCACCAGCAGTTCGTCGCCTTCGACCTTGACGGTCTGGCCGGCGTATTTGCCGAACAGCACGCGGTCGCCGACTTTCACGTCGAGCGGAATCAGCTTGCCCTGGTCGTCTTTCTTGCCCGTGCCCACGGCGATGATTTCGCCCTGGTCGGGTTTTTCGGTCGCGGTGTCGGGGATCACGATGCCGGAAGCGGTCTTGCGCTCTTCTTCCATGCGTTTGACAATCACTCGGTCGTGCAGAGGACGGATTTTCATTGCAAAGTCTCCATTGCGGTAGCGTTGATAAAGGCAGCCTGGGCTGCCCGAAAATAAGGAAGCGGCGAAGATGTTGTTAGCACTCGCCGCCATAGAGTGCTAATAGTAGGGGCGCACTGTGACAATTTCAAGCCCATGGATGATCTTTTAAGTCGTACCCGTGCCGCCGTCTGGCACCCCTGTACCCAGATGAAACAGCTGGAGGCCGCCCCGCCGCTGGCGATTGCGCGCGGCGAGGGAGCGTGGCTGATCGATACCGACGGCCGCCGCTATCTGGATGCAATTTCGAGCTGGTGGGTCAACCTGTTCGGCCACTGCAACCCGCGCATCAATGCGGCGATCACCGACCAGCTCGGCAAGATCGAACATGTGATGCTGGCCGGCGCCACCCACGAACCGGTGGTGGCGCTGTCGGAACGTCTGGCAAAGCTGACCGGGCTGGGCCACGCGTTTTACGGCTCGGACGGCGCCTCGGCCACCGAAATCGCGCTGAAAATGAGCGCGCATTACTGGCGCAATACCGGCCGGCCGGAGAAAAACGGATTCATCAGCCTCAAGAACGGCTACCACGGCGAAACCGTCGGCGCGCTGTCGGTGACCGACATTCCCCTGTTCAAGTCGACTTATGAACCCTTGCTGCGGCACACGGTGCAGGTGTCCACGCCGGACGCGCGGCTGGCCGAGCCCGGAGAGTCGGCCGAGGCCTATGCGCTGCGCTGCGCCGATGCGCTGGAAGCGCATCTTGCCGAGCACGCCGCCGCCACCGCCGCCTTCATCGTCGAGCCGCTGGTGCAGGGTGCTGCGGGCATGGCGATGTATCACCCGGCGTATCTCAAGCGGGCGCGGGACTTGTGCACCCAATATCGAGTGCACCTGATCGCCGACGAAATCGCGGTCGGCTTCGGCCGCACCGGGACGATGTTCGCGTGCGAGCAGGCCAATATAAGGCCCGACTTCATCTGCCTGTCCAAGGGCATCACCGGCGGCTACCTGCCGCTGTCTGCGGTGCTGACGACCGATGACGTCTATGCCGCTTTTTACGGCGACGCCACCGCGCGCGGCTTCCTGCATTCGCATTCCTACACCGGCAACCCGCTCGCCTGCCGGGCGGCGCTGGCGGTGCTGGACATCTTCGAGCACGACAACGTGATTGCCGCCAACCGGGTCAGGGCCATCGACTTTACAAGGATTCTGTCGGAAGTGGCCGCGCACACCCGGGTGCATCATTTCCGCTCGCGCGGCATGATCTGGGCGTTCGACGTGGCGGACGCCCGCCCCGGTTTCGCTTCCCGCTTCCACCAGGCGATGCTGGCGCTAGGCGTATTCATCCGTCCGATCGGCAACACGGTGTATGCCATGCCGCCCTATGTAACGAGCGCCGACGACATGCGCGGCTTGTCGGATGCGGCGCTGCTCTGTCTCGATAATCCTGAAATCTGAATCGGTCTGAACAGGACGTTTGCACTTGACGCCAGGCCGTTGCCCGGCTAAGGTAGTAATCAGTCACTATCTAATCAGGGCCGATTCATGTCTGACGAAGCCGCGTCCAATCAACCCGCGCGCAAACGGCTGGGCGCCGACGAGCGGCGCGAGGAAATCATCCGCGTGACGCTGGAGCTTGCCGCCAAACAGGGCGTAGACGATGTCACCACGCAGGATATGGCGCAGGCGATGGGGGTGACGCAGGGTGCGGTGTTCCGCCACTTCCCCAGCAAGGACGCGATCTGGCTGGCGGTGATGCAGTGGGTGCGCGACCGCCTGATGACCGTGCTGAGCCGCGCCGCGGCGCAAGGGCATGACCCGCTGGACGCCCTGCAGCGCATGTTTTTCGCCCATATCGACTTCATCGCCGGCCACCCGGCGATTCCGCGCGTGCTGATGTCCGAGCACCTGCACGGGCGCAGCACGGTGCTGCGCCAGCTGGTGACCGAAATCATGCTGGGCTACGAGGCGAAAATAGCCGGCCTGCTGGCCGACGCGCAGGCGCAGGGACTGGCGCGCGCCGACCTCGACGCCCACGCCGCCGCCACCCTCTACATCGGCATGATCCAGGGGCTGGTGCTGCAAACCTCCATCCTGCGGGGTCAGCGCACCCTCGCGGCGGAAGCCGCGCGCACCTTCCCGATATTCCTGCAAGCCATCCGCCCTTCAACTTCCAAAGGAGACGCACCATGAAGCTGTACCCGACCCTTGCCGCCCTGCTGAGCCTGACCTTCGCAACCGCCGTCCAGGCACAGGATCCGCACGCGGGCCACCACGCGCCCGCTTCCGACAGCCGCATCGTGCTGGAACTGGCCCCGAGTGAACGCGCCATGATTCTGGAGGAAATGCGGATGTTTCTTGACGGCGTGCAGAAAATGACCGGCGCCTTCGGCAAGCAGGACATGCCGGCAGTCGCGGCAGCGGCGCGCGGCATGGGGCAGGTAATGGTGCACGAGGTGCCGCCCGCGCTGCGCGACAAGCTGCCGATTGGGTTCCGCCAGCTGGGCTTTTCGGTGCATCGCGATTTTGACCAGATCGCGCTGGATGCTGAAAGCATGAAAGACGTGAGCACCAGCCTCAACCAGCTTTCGGCCACGCTGCAGAAGTGCGTGGCCTGCCACGCCACCTATCAGATTCAGGCGCCTGCGCTCAACGCCAAACACTGATCTGCCATGAAGCTCGGCGGCAGTGCCCTAACAATCAGCAAGCGCAGCCTGTTCCTCGCTGCCGGTGTGGCGGGCTTCATCGCGGCCTTCGTCTGGCTGCTCGCCACGAGCGGACCGCTGGCGCCGGTGGGGGTGGAAACCGCCACGGTCACGCGCGCCAATCTCAGCCCCGCCGTGTACGGCATCGGCACGGTGGAAGCGCAGCACGCCTACTCGGTGGGGCCGATCCAGGCGGGCCGGGTGTTGCGGGTGTGGGTTGACCAGGGCGAGTCCGTCAAAGCCGGCCAGCTGCTGGCCGAAATCGATCCGGTGGATCTGCGCCAGCGTGCCGAAGCGGCGAGCAGCGCTGCCGCGCGGGCGCGCCAGGCCGCACAGGCGGCGCAGGCGCAGGTGACCGAGGCCGATAGCCGCGCGCGGTTGGCGCAAGCCAACAGCGCGCGCTACCAGGCGCTATACCGGCAGAATTTCGTCGCCAAGGAAATGGCCGACAGCCGCCGCCACGAGGCGTCAGCCGCAACGGCCGCACTGGCCGCGGCGCGCGCCAACGCCAGCGGGGCGCTGCGCGAGATCGGCCGCGCCGAGGCCGAATTGCGGGGCATCGATCAGTTACGCCTAAGTCTCAAATTGGTGAGCCCGATCGACGGCGTGGTGACGGCGCGCGAAGCCGAGCCGGGCGCCACCGTGGTCGCCGGTCAGGCAGTGCTGCGGCTGGTCGATCCGGCCCGCCTGTGGGTGCGCGCACGCGTCGATCAGGCGCGCGCGCAGGGCGTGCAGGTCGGGCAGGCGGCCGACATCGTGCTGCGTTCGGTGCCGGGTGCGGCCTTGCCCGGAAAAGTGGTTCGGATCGATCTGCAAAGCGATGCGGTGACCGAGGAGCGCATCATCAACGTGGCGTTCGATCCCGCGCCGGCGCAGCTTTATCTGGGCGAACTGGCGGAAGTGACCATCCGCCTGTCCGGCCTGCGCGATGTACTGACGGTGCCGCGCGCCGCGCTGGCGCTATTCGGCGGCCAGACCGGCGTGTGGCAAGTCGAGGCAGGCCGCGCGCGCTTCCAGCCGGTGCAGCCCGGCATGCAGACCGCAGAGCAGGTGCAGATTGTGTCCGGCCTGCAGGCCGGCGACCGCCTCATCGTCTACAGCGCAAAGCAGCTCGACGACGGCATGCGGGTGCGCGAAAAGGAGCTGACGCCGCGATGATTAACCTCGCACGGCGCGACATCGTCCACCACCTGAAAAGCTACCTGCTGACCGGGCTGGGGCTGGGCTTGCTGATCGGGGTGACGCTGACCATGGCCGGGGTGTACCGCGGCATGGTCGATGATGCCAAGGTGCTGCTGCGCGCGGTCGACGCCGACGTCTGGGTGGTGCAGCAAAATACCCTGGGCCCGTTTGCCGAGCCGTCGAGCGTGCCAGACGATCTCTATCGCGCGTTGCTGGGGCTGGAGGGCGTGGCGCAGACCGGCAACGTCGCCTACCTCACCATGCAGGTGTCGCATCGGGGGAAATCGCAGCGCGTCATGGTGGCGGGCTTCGAGCTGGGCAAGCCGGGCGGGCCGGCCTTCCTGGTGGCGGGGCGCCCCATCGCCCGCGCGCATTACGAGGCGGTGGCCGACGCCAAGACCGGGTTACAGGTCGGCGACGTGGTGCGCATCCGCCGCAACGACTACAGCGTGGTCGGGCTGACCCGGCGCATGGTGTCGTCCGGCGGCGACCCGATGCTGTTCATCCCGCTGAAGGATGCGCAGGAAGCGCAGTTCCTCAAGGACAACGACGCCATCGTCGAGGACCGCAAGCGGCTCGCCGCCAACCCGGCGGTCAACCGTCCCGGCCAGCCCGGCGTGCTCGACGCGGTGCAGGCGATCCAGACCTCCAGCCACAAGGTCAACGCCGTGCTGCTGCGGCTGCAGCCGGGCGTCCATGCGCGCGTGCTGGCCGACACGATTGCGCGCTGGCAGCGGTTCACGGCCTACACCCGCGACGACATGGAGGAGATTCTGGTGGCCAAGCTGATCGCCACCGCCGCCAAGCAGATCGGCCTGTTCCTGCTGATCCTCGCGGTGGTGAGCGCAGCCATCGTCGCCTTCATCATCTACACCATGACGCTCGGCAAGATCAAGGAAATCGCCGTGCTGAAGCTGATCGGATCCAGGGACCGCACCATCGCCGCGATGATCATGCAGGAGGCGCTGGGGCTCGGCGTGATCGGCTTTTTTGTCGGCAAGTTTGCCGCCACCCTGTGGGCGCCCGCCTTCCCCAAATACGTCCTGCTCGAAACCGGCGATGCCGCGCGCGCCTTCGTGCTGACCCTGGTGGTGTGCGCACTGGCCTCGGTGCTGGCGATCCGCGCCGCGCTCAAGATCGACCCGGCGGAGGCGATCGGTGGCTGACGCTGTTCCAATCCAACCCGCGATCCTGATCGAAGGCATCACCAAGCGCTACGGCAGCGGCAGTGCCGCGGTCGATGCGCTGAAGGGCGTCGACATGGCGGTCTACCCGGGCGAGGTGGTGGGGCTGATCGGGCCGTCCGGCTCCGGCAAGTCCACGCTACTGAAATGTCTGGGCGCGGTGATCGAGCCGACCGCCGGCAGGTTCACCCTCGGCGGCGAGGTGATCTACGACAACGGCTGGAAGGCCGGCGACCTGCGCGCGCTGCGCCGCGACCGCATCGGCTTCGTGTTCCAGGCCGCGTATCTGATCCCCTTTCTCGACGCCACCGACAACGTTGCGCTGCTGCCGATGCTGGCCGGCGTGCCGAATGCCAAGGCACGCGCGATCGCGCTGGAAATGCTCGCCGCGCTCGACGTGCAGCACCGTGCGCAGGCGCGCATTGCCGAACTGTCGGGCGGCGAGCAGCAGCGCGTATCGATTGCGCGGGCGCTCGCCAACAAGCCGCCGATCATCCTCGCCGACGAGCCGACCGCGCCGCTCGACAGCGAACGCGCGCTCACCGTGGTGAAGATCCTCAACCGCCTGGCGCAGGAATTCCAGACCGCGATCATCGTCGTCACTCACGACGAAAAGATCATCCCCACCTTCAAACGCATTTACCATATCCGCGACGGCAAAACCTACGAAGAAGAAGGGGAGGGACGACCACTATGAAACTGACTTTTCTCGGCGCAGCACGCGAAGTGACCGGCTCCAGCTATCTGGTGGAAGCCGACGGCGTGCGTTTTCTGGTCGACTGCGGCATGTTCCAGGGCGGCCGCGAGACGCGCGAGAAAAACCGCCGCGCCTTTGTGTTCGATCCGCGCACGATCGATTTCGTCATCCTCACCCATGCCCACATCGACCACTCCGGCCTGCTGCCGCGCCTGGTGGCGCTCGGCTTCAAGGGCACCATCTACACCACCCGCGCCACCTGCGACCTGCTGGCGGTGATGCTGCCGGATTCTGCGCACATCCAGGAAAAGGAAGCCGAATACGAAAACCTCAACCGCTTTCGCCAGGGCATGGCCAAACCCGAAAGTGCGCGCGGCATGGCGCAGCGCGATACCGCGCCGCTGTATACCGTGGCGCAAGCGCAGTTCTGTCTGAAGCGTCTGCAGGCGGTGGATTACGGGCTGGAGGTCGCGCCGCATCCGGTGGTGCGCTGCATCTTCCGCGATGCCGGCCACATCCTCGGCTCGGCGATTGTCGAGGTCTGGGTGGGCGAAGGGCCACGCCGCCGCAAGATCGTGTTTTCCGGCGATCTGGGCCAGCCGGCACGGCCGCTGGTGCGCGACCCCACGCCGATTGCCGAAGCGGACTATCTGCTGGTGGAATCGACCTACGGCAACCGCCAGCACAAGAGTATGGAAGCCACCGAGGACGAACTGGTCGAGGCAATCAACGACACGCTGGAACGCAAGGGCGGCAATGTCATCATCCCGGCCTTTGCCGTGGGGCGTACCCAGGACATTCTCTACCTGCTGGCCGACCTGACCCGGCAGGGACGCATTCCCAGGCTGACGGTGTTCGTCGATTCGCCGATGGCCACGGCGGCCACCGAAATCACCTTCAGGCACATGCGCCTGCTGGATGAAGAAACCCATGCGCTGATGGGCAAGCACGGCGGCGTGGAGCATTTCCGCCAACTCAATTTTGTCGAGGATGTCGAGGAGTCGAAGTCCCTGGACAAGATCATGGGCGGCGCCGTGATCATTTCCGCCAGCGGCATGTGCGAAGCCGGGCGCATCAAGTTCCACCTGCGCGCCAACCTGGCACGCCGCGAATCGAGCATCCTCATCACCGGTTTCCAGGCCGCCGGCACCTTCGGCCGCCGCCTGGTCGACGGCGCCAAGAGGGTGCGCCTGCTCGGGCAGGATATTCCGGTACGTGCCGCGCTCTACACCCTGGGCGGGTTGTCCGCGCACGCCGACCGCGCCGCGCTGCTGTCCTGGCTAGGCCATTTCCAGCGGCCGCCCCGCAAGGTTTTTGTGGTGCACGGCGAGGAAACCGTGGCGACCGGATTTGCGGCCGACCTCAAACGGGAGTTGGGCTGGAACGCGGAGGCGCCGACGCCGGGATACAGCGTCATTCTCGATTAAACTGGGCGCATATGACATTCAAACGACCTTCGCCCGGCAGCATCCTGCTGGTTCTGTTGAGCGCTGGCCTGCTGAGTCAGGCGCAGGCCGCCTCGATGGCCGACTGGGAAGGCTGCAGCGCGATCCCGGCGGATGCAGATCGACTGGCGTGCTACGACCGGGTGTCCGGACATTCGCAGCCCGAGGCTACGCCCGCCCCGCCCCCCGATGTCGGGACCGAATCGCAGCGAGTCCCGCCACCCGTCGTGGCGCACGCCGAACCCAAGCTGCTGTCGGCGCTGTCGCGCCACTGGGAGTTGGACGACGAAGCCAAGCAGGGCGCCTTCCTGTTTCGCCCGCACCACCCCAATTATTTCCTGCCGCTCAAGGCCAGCAATTCGCCCAACAACACGCCGTTCCAAGACACGTTGGCCCAGCCCGATCTGGGGCTCGACCCCGTCGAGGCCGAATTGCAGCTGAGTTTCAAGATCAAGGGAATGGAGGGTGTGTTCGGTCACGACAACGTCGACCTGTGGTTCGGCTACACCATCACCTCGTTCTGGCAGGCTTACAACGACAGCATTTCCTCACCGTTTCGCGAGACCAACTACGAACCGGAAGCGATCCTCACTTACCGCACGAATTACGAGATTGCCGGTTTTCGCGGTCGTTTCCTCAACCTCGGGATGGTGCACCAGTCGAATGGCCGCAGCGAAGGGCTGTCGCGCAGCTGGAACCGGATTTATGCGCAGTTCGGATTCGAGCGCGACAATCTGTCGCTGCTGATCCGGCCCTGGTACCGGATTCCGGAGCGTGATGAAGACGACAACCCCGACATCGAGGATTACCTGGGGCACGGCGATTTGCTGGCGGTCTACAGCAAGGGCCGCAACACCTACTCGCTGCTGCTGCGCAACAACTTCAAGTCCACGGACAACCGCGGCGCACTAAAACTCAACTGGAGCTTCCCGCTGTACGGGCGGCTGAAGGGCTACGTGCAGTACTTCAACGGTTACGGTGAGTCGCTGATCGACTACAACCACAGCCAGCAGTCGCTCGGTTTCGGGGTCAGCCTCACCGAAGGCATGTAGGCGCTAGGGTGTTTTCGGCAGCGCCTGCTCCAGCAGCTGGTGCACGTACTTCACCGGGATGGCATAGCTGATCCCGCTCGGCGCGGAGAGCGCCGCTTCCTTCGCGCCTTTCACATACACCGAATTGAGCACCCCCAGCACCTCGCCGGTGTCCGGGTGCCACACCGGGCTGCCGCTGTTGCCGGGGTAGGCGATGGCATCGAGCTCGAACACCTCATAGGCATCTTGCGCCTGCTTCAGCGTGCGCACGGTCAGCTGCGCGGCGCTGGCGAGCGGCGTGAAAATGGGAATGATGGCGGCGAGCCCCGCGCGGTGGGTGGACGGATTGAGCCCCAGCACCGAGCCGATCGGATAGCCGGTGAAATACAGCTGCGAGCCTTCGCGCACCCGGCTTGAGTCGCCCAGTTTCAGCGCCGGCAGCGGGGCGCCCTCGATTTTGAGCAGGGCCAGGTCGCGCGCGCGGTCGGTGGCGATCAGCTTGGCGGGGCGCACCACCATCTGGCGGTCGCGCCCGACGAACACGGCGTGGGTTTCATTTTTCTCGCTGTTCAGCGACTTGGCGAAGATATGCGCGCACGACACCACATAACGCCCGTCCAGCACGGCAAAGCCGGTGCCCTGCAGGTTGGCGCGCGGGCTGCCGCTGGGGTTGAAGATGCCAACGCCGACCACGCCCGGCTTCACCGATGGCAGCGTATCGGCGACGTCGGCGTGGACGGGCAGGGCCGCCACGAACAGGAGCAGCGCCCAACTGGTACGCCGCTTGCTGACCCATGAAGCGGTCCGCCGCCGGAGCTGATCGGGAAGCGTCATGCAAATTCGATACAATCCGGGCGGCGGCAAAGACTTTTTATTCATAAAGGAATCCAGGCATGAGCGTTGTTGCGGTTGTCGGGCTGGGCTACGTGGGCCTGCCGTTGGCGGTGGAGTTCGGCAAGAAAATGACCACCATCGGCTATGACCTCTCGGTCGAAAAAATCGAGCATTACCGTCGATTCTGCGACCCCACCGGCGAAGTATCGGCGGACGAACTCAAGGCGGCCACGCAACTGAGCGTGACCACCGACCCCGCCGATCTTGCGAAAGCCGACTTCATCATTGTCGCCGTGCCCACCCCGGTGGACGCGGCGCACATCCCGGATTTCTCGCCGCTGGTCGGATCAAGCACCACGGTCGGCAAATTCATGAAGAAGGGGGCGACCGTGGTGTACGAATCCACAGTCTACCCCGGCGCCACCGAAGAGGTCTGCATCCCGATTCTGGAGAAGAACTCCGGCATGAAATGGATGCAGGACTTCCACGTCGGCTACTCGCCCGAGCGCGTCAACCCCGGCGACAAGGAGCGCACGATTACCAAGATCGTGAAAGTGGTGTCGGGCGACGACGCCGCCACCCTCGACAAGGTGGCTGAACTGTATGGCAGCGTGATTACCGCCGGCGTGCATCGCGCCAGTTCGATCAAGGTGGCCGAAGCCGCCAAGGTGATCGAAAACACCCAGCGCGACCTCAACATCGCGCTGATGAACGAGCTCTCGCTGATTTTCCATCGCCTCGGCATCGACACGATCGAAGTGCTGAAAGCCGCCGGCACCAAGTGGAACTTCCTGCCCTTCCGTCCCGGTCTGGTTGGCGGCCACTGCATCGGCGTCGACCCCTACTACCTCACCCACAAGGCCGACATGCTCGGCTATCACCCGCAGGTGATCCTCGCCGGCCGCCGCATCAACGACGGCATGGGCGCCTATGTGGCGCAGGAAACGGTGAAGAACATGATCGCCAACGGCGTGCAGGTGAAGGGTGCCAAGGTCAACGTGCTCGGCCTCACCTTCAAGGAAAACTGTCCCGACCTGCGCAACTCCAAGGTGGTCGACGTGATCCGCGAACTGCAATCCTTCGGCTGCGACGTTCACGTGCACGATCCGCTGGGCGAAGCCAGGGAAGCCGAGCACGAATACGGCATCCGCCTTACCGCTTGGGGCGACCTGCCCGAATGCGACGCCATCATCGCTGCCGTATCGCACCGCGCGTATCTGGAAAAGTCCTTTAGTGAACTCACCGCCAGGCTGAAAAAAGGCGGCGCCTTCACCGACGTCAAATCAGCCTACGATCCGGCCGCAGTGGAAGCTGCGGGCTTCACGCTCTGGAGGCTGTGATGACCGCGTTCGACGCCCTGAAAATGCAGCTTCGTGCCGAGCCCAAGACCTGGCTCGTCACCGGCGCCGCCGGCTTCATCGGCTGCAACCTGGTCGAAGCCCTGCTGCTGCTCGACCAGCGCGTCGTCGGGCTCGACAACTTTGCCACCGGCCACGAGAAAAACCTGGCGCAGGTGCAGGCCAGCGTCGGCCCCGAGCGCTGGGAAAACTTCAGCTTCAAGCGCGGCGACATCCGCGACCTCATCACCTGCCACGCCGTCTGCAAGGGCGTCGATTACGTGCTGCATCAGGCCGCGCTCGGCTCGGTGCCGCGCTCGATCGAAGACCCGCTGGCGACCCACGCCGCCAACAACACCGGCTTTCTCAACATGCTGGTGGCGGCGCGCGATGCCAGGGTCAAGCGCTTCGTCTACGCCGCATCGAGCTCAACCTACGGCGATCATCCCGGCCTGCCCAAGGTCGAGGACGTCATCGGCAAGCCGCTGTCGCCGTATGCGGTGACCAAGCTGGTGAACGAGCTGTATGCCGACGTGTTCGGCCGCTGCTACGGCATGGAATCGATCGGCCTCAGATACTTCAACATCTTCGGCCGCCGCCAGGACCCCGACGGCGCCTACGCCGCCGTGGTGCCGAAGTGGGTCGCCAGCATGATCCACAACGAGCCGGTGTACATCAACGGCGACGGCGAAACCAGCCGCGACTTCTGCTACATCGACAACGTCATCCAGGCCAACCTGCTCGCCGCCACCAGCACGCATCCCGAGGCGGCCAACCAGGTCTACAACGTCGCCGTCGGCGACCGCACCACGCTGAACCAGCTATTCGAAGCCATCCGCGCCCTGCTGGCGCCGAAATTCCCCCACCTCGCCGATTTCAAGCCGGTTTACCGCGACTTCCGCGCCGGCGACGTGCGCCATTCGCTGGCCGACATTTCCAAGGCCCGCACCCGGCTGGGATACGAGCCCACGCACCGAATCGGCGAAGGCCTGGCCTGCGCAATGGACTGGTATGTGGGGGATTTAAGTTAATGCAGGGTATTGCCGCTGCGGTTCAGACATGAATCCGCAAGTGAAAGCGCGTCATGCGCTTCAGAGAGTAAATGATGAAGCCTGACAAACACACGCTGCCCGAGCCGGGTGGCGAGACCAGACAAAGCGCGCTGAATATTTTGCTGCGGCGCATGCAGACCGAGAGCGATTTTCCCGCCTTGTCCGAGGCGATTGGCGCCATCAACCGCATAGCCTCTTCCGAGAAGGAGGGGGTCAACGAGCTATCCAACAATATTCTCAAGGACTTTGCGCTGACCAACAAGCTGTTGAAGCTGGCCAATGTCGCGTTCTACAACCAGGTTGGCGGCGGCTCGATCAGCACCATTTCGCGCGCGGTGGTGATTCTCGGTTTCGACGCGGTGCGCTCCATCGCCCTCAGCCTGATCCTGTTCGACAACCTAGAAAACAAGGCGCACGCGCAGCAGTTGAAGGAAGAATTCGTCAAGGTGCTGTACGCCGGCATGCTGGCGCGCGAGATGGCGGGCAAGGCGCAGGTGAAGGATGTGGAGGAGGCATTCATCGGCGCCATGCTGCACAACCTGGGGCGCATGCTGGCGATGTTCTATTTCCCCGAGGAAACGGCATCGATCCAGCAGCTTGTCGAGGCCGAGGGGCTGAGCGATGCAAAAGCCTCAACCCAGGTGTTGGGCCTGTCGTTCGAGAATCTGGGGATCGGCATTGCCCGCAGCTGGGGTTTTCCTGATCAGCTGGTGCAGACCATGAAAAAGCTGCCGGATGGAAAAATCCGGAAATGCGCGAGCAATGCCGACTGGCTGCGGATGCTGGCAGGGTTTTCCAACGAGGTGTGCGAGGTCGTTCTCAGCACGCCGGATTCGGACCGCAGCAGGGTTCTGGCCAATCTTACAGCGCGCTTCGGTGACAGCATGCCGTTGACGGAGAAGCAACTCTTCGGACTGATGGAAAAATCGATGCAGGATATTGCCCAGTTCGCGCTGGCGGTGAATGTGAATCTGAAACACAGCGCCTTCGCGCAGCAAGCGTCGAAATGGGCGGGGATGGCCGCAGCGCCGGGAGCGACGCCCGCACCGGAAGCAGATGCAGAATCATCGCAGGACGGCGTGTCCGCCATTCAGACTGCGTTGGGCGCCAGCGTCCTTCAAGAACACGCGCCGATCCTTGATGCGGCGCCAGGCGAGGATGGCTGCAAGCCGCAGCGTAGCAGCGAGGAGATTCAGTCTGTCCTCACCTCGGGCCTGCAGGATGTCAGCAATTCGCTGATCGACGACAGCATTTCCGTCAACGATATCTTGCGCATGATCCTGGAAGCCATGTATACCGGCATGGGTTTCGCGCATGTGGTGTTGTGTATCAAGGATGGCCGCCACAACACGATGTGCGGCAAATTCGGTTTTGGCGATGGCGTGCAAAGCCTGATCAAGGCCTTTGATTTCTCCCTGGCGGGGCAGCCGGATGTGTTCCTCGTTGCGCTGCAGAACAATGCCGACATTCTCATCACCGACATCGACGACCCCAAGATCGCAACGCGGATTCCGGCGTGGTACCGGCAGCATGTCCCGGCGCGCACCTTTGTGTTGTTCCCTGTCATCGTGAAAGGCAAACCGATCGGCCTGATCTACGCTGACCGGCCTGATCCCGGCGAAATCACGATTCCCGAAAAAGAGCTTTCCCTGCTTAAATCGCTGCGCAACCAGGCCGTGCTGGCCATCCGGCAGTCCCTGTAATCATCACGTGGGACGGCTGAGAAAAATTGCAGACGGCGGATGTTATTGCAAACGGGCCCGCCAACCCGGCCTTGACTGCATCAAGCCGCGCGCCGGAATTCGGCATAATGGCGTGATGTCGTCTGCCCGAACCGCCTTCCGTCTGCTGGTCGGCCTGCTGCTTGCAGGTCTGGCCGTTTCCGCCCGCGCGGCCGAGCTTCCCGCTGTCTTCACTGCCGCGCTGAAGCAGGCCGGCATTCCGCTGGAGCGCGTGGCGGTGGTGGTGCAGCCGCTTGATGCGGCCGAGCCCATGTTGAGCCACAACGCCGAGGCGGCGCTGAATCCGGCGTCGGTGATGAAGCTGGTCACCAGTTTTGCGGCGTTGCATCAGCTTGGACCCGGCTACGCATGGACGACCGATATCTGGGCGGACGGCGCGATCACGGACGGCGTGCTGAGCGGCGATCTCATCATCAAGGGCCATGGCGACCCCGCGTTGACGCTGGAGCGGATGTGGCTGTTGCAGCGCGAGTTGCGGGCGCGCGGGGTGCGCCACATCCGCGGCAATCTGGTGCTCGATCCGAGTTATTTCGAGGTGCCGACGATTGACCCCGGCGCCTTCGATGGCGAGCCGTTTGCCCTGTATAACGCCGCACCGGGTGCGCTGGTGGCCAACTTCAATGCGACGACGCTGCGCCTGAAGCCGGATGCGGGACAGGTGCTGATCGTGCCGGACATCGCGCTGCCGGGCGTGACGCTGACTTCGCGCCTGGTGCTGACGGACGGCACAGCATGCAATGGCTGGAAGGATGCGCTCACGCCGGCCCTGCCCGACCCCGAACGCCTTGAGCTGGTGGTGACCGGGCACTACGCGCGCGGCTGCGGCGAGCAGGCATGGTCGATCAACTTATTCGCGCCGGCGGCAACCTTCGATTTCATTTTCCGCGGGCTGTGGGCGGAGTCGGGTGGCACGCTGACCGGCGCGACGGTGGCAGGCACGGCGCCGAAATCCGAGCCGCTGCTGAAATTTTCTTCGGTGCCGCTGTCCGATGCGCTCACCCGCCTCAACAAATATTCCAACAATCTGATGACGCGCAACCTGTTCCTGACGCTGGGTGCGGAAAGGGATGGCGCGCCGGGGACGCCGGAAAAAGGCGCGCGTGCAGTGCGCGATGTGCTGACGCAGCGCGGCGTGCCCACCCGCAAGCTGGTGCTGGAAAACGGCGCCGGGCTGTCGCGCATCGAGCGCATCAGCGCGGATGCGCTGAACCAGATGCTGCGTGCCGCCTACCGCAGCCCGCTGTTTGCCGAATTCGAGTCGGCGCTGCCGATTGCGGCCATTGACGGCACACTGAAGCGGCGTTTCAACGGCAGTTCGCTGACCGGCAATGCGCACCTGAAAACCGGCACCCTGCGCGACGTCAGCGCGCTGGCCGGCTATGTGTTCACCGCGGGCGGACAGCGTGTCAGTTTCGTCATGCTGGTCAACCATGCCAACGCGGGCCGCAGCGAGGCGGCGCAGCGCGCGTTGCTGGAGTGGGTGCATACGACTCCACACGGGCTTCAGCCCGTAGTGGATCGGAGTCCTTTAGGGCATACGACTCCACACGGGCTTCTACCCATACGGGCACAAGAGCCCGTAGTGGATCGGAGCACCCCGCAAGGGGGTATTGAAAAGAATCCTTTAGGGCAGGCTGGTCAGCCACAGGCGCGTGAGGGCGCGGCGCGATGAATCCGGCGTGTCGCGTGATGGGCCTGTTTCTGGTGTTGCTGGCGCTGTTCCAGTCACTGCCGGTGGCCGTGGACGCCTGGCAGGCGCGGCAGTGGCCGGACACGGCGGTGGAATGGCTGCGCCTGGCGCTGTTGCCGGGCGCGCTTTGGCTGTATTTGCGCTACTTCAGCATCCTCGGCTGCCGCCACTGCGGGGACGACGATGAGGTTCGATAAGCTTGCCGCCATACGACGGGGCGGCCACGCTGATGGCCCGACCGCGTCGCTGGACGGATTCAGGGTGTGGCAGGCGCGTTCAGCTGCAACTGCCCATCCTTCACCGGGATGCGCGAGCCGGGCTGATGATCCATCCGCACCTGGCCCTCTTCCTTGCCCAGGCGGTAACGCACGTCATAGCCGACGGTCTGGGTGTGCGATTCGTAGACGGTTTTGCAGCGTGTTTCGGTGCGGCTGACGGTGTCTTTTTCCTGCAGGTTCTTTTGCACCTGGTTGCCGGCGTAGCCGCCCGCCGCAGCGCCGCCGACGGTGGCCAGCGTGCGTCCGGTGCCGCCGCCTATCTGATGACCGAGCAGGCCGCCTGCCACCGCACCGATCGCCGTACCGGCGATGCGGTTGGTATCCTTGACCGGCGCCTGCTCGTTGACGGTCACCTTGTTACATACCTGTTTGGGCGTTTTCGTGGTCTCGGTGACCGGCTTGACTGCCAGCACGTCGGCAAACTCCGGTTCCGGATTCAGGGCCTTGTAGCCCGCCACCCCGCCAATCGCGGTCACTGCAATGGCGCCCAGCACAACACCTGTCAACATGGATTTATTCATGATTGCTCCAGAAAAGTTGAGGTTAACCACATTAAGCACAATCCAAATAATAATTCACGGCATCCAGCGTTCCCTGTTCCCGGCAGCCTGGGTTCGGCAGCAGAGGTTGAGGGTTACTGGCCGGGTTGCAGCAGGTCGATCCTGAAGCTGTCCTCGTAAGGCGGGACATTGCATTCGATGACGTCCGAAGGGGCCACATCGAGGCGGACGCCGACGATGTCGGTACGCACCGGCAGTTTCGCCGCGCCGCGGTCCACCAGCACCACGGTGCGAATCTCGGCCGGCTGCCTGCACGCCAGATATTCCACGGCGCGCAGCATGGAGTGCCCGCGATACATCACGTCATCCACCACCAGCACCGTGTAGCCTGCGAGGTCGAGGCTGGCGTGGGTCGGATTCTCCGTCAGCCGGGTTTCGGGATAGAGCAAGGTGAGGTCGTCCGCATAACGTTTGATCTGCAGGTCCAGCCGCACGCAGTGGGAGAGGCCGTAGGCCTCGACCAGGCGCGCATGCAGCCTGTCGGCCAGGGGTGCGCCGCGCCGCAGGATGCCGACAATCGCAATCTGCATGCGTCCGGTCAGCAGGCCTGCTGCCTGGCGGGCCATGTCAGTGACGATGGCATCGAGCTGTGAGGGGCTGTAGAGGCAGGTGCGCCTGCCCTGGGGTTTGTCTGTCATGGTTGCTGCCCCGCAGGCGGGGTTCGGAGAGTGCTCATGCCGTCGCTTCGGCAACCTGGTTGGCCCAGGACATCGCGTTGATCTCGGCCGCAGTCAGGTCCGACAGCGACAGGCCACCGCTTTGCGCCAGCAAGGAAAGCGTGTGGCTCAGGTCGGAATGCTCGACGCTTTCGACCAGCTGGAGCAGCCTGCCCAATTCGCCTTCCCGGCGCAACAGGGCAGCTGCAAGGCGATCGCCCAGGTTGAGTTCGCTGACGAGGTCGGCCAGCGGCTTGTCGATGAGGCTGTCGATCAGGGACAGGATACCGGCCATGAATGCCTCATCGCAGTAATCGGCGCCACGGTATTCGACGCCGGGCTGTTGTTTCTCGGCCAGCAACTCCATCATCTTGCCGCGTGTGGCGGCCAGCACCAGCAGCGGGCTTGGATAAGGCGCGCCGGCCTGCAGGGTGAACAGCAGCAGTTGCAGCCAGCGCTGCAGTGGCTTGCGGCCCAACACCATGATGGCCTGCGAGACCGAGGCAATGCTGCGCTTGACGCCGCTGGCCACCGAGTTCACCAGCCGCATCAGGTTGTAGGTCAGGCTGGGATGCTGCTTGAAAACCTGCTCGATCTGCTGTGTGTCGGCATCCTTCATCACCAGCCCCAATAGCCGGATAAGCGCCAGCTGGCTTGGGTCTGCACGTTTCGAGGTGAGCACCGAGGGACGCGCAAAGTAATAGCCCTGGAACAGGTCGAAACCAAGTGAATGGCAATAGGCCGCCTGTTCCGCGCTGTCGACTTTTTCGGCCAGCAGCTTCACCGGCCATTGCTTCAGCTGGCGGACCACCGATTGGAGTTCCTCGCTGTTGTGCAGCAATAAATCCACTTTGACGATGTCGACCAGCGCGAGCAGCGGGCGGTGGCTGTCGGCGAATACAAAGTCGTCCAGCGCCAGCATGAAACCCTGCTGCTTGAGCGCGCGGCAACGCTCGATCACGGCCTCGGTGACGATGATGGTCTCGAGCAGCTCCAGCACCACCTGCGATCTGGGCAGCAATTCCACCATGTCGGACAGCAGCATCTCGGCACTGACGTTGATGAAGCCCAGCTGCGTGCCCAGCACGGTTTGCACGCCCATCTCGCTGAACGCGTGCTGGATGACGCTGGCGGTCGCCTGCATGTCGTCGGTGACGGTCACGCTGGATGTGTTGGCGGTACGAAACAACAGCTCGTACGCAACGATGCGCTGGTCGCGGTCGAGAATGGGCTGGCGGCCGAGGAAAATGTTCCGGATTGTCATGCCTACAGAAGATTCAGGTCATTCCACAGCGCGTCGACCCGCGCCTTCACCGCCGCATCCATCTCGATCGGCGTGCCCCATTCGCGGCTGGTTTCGCCCGGCCACTTGTTGGTGGCGTCGATGCCCATCTTGCTGCCGAGTCCGGAGACGGGGCTGGCGAAGTCGAGGTAATCGATCGGCGTGTTCTCCACCAATAAGGTATCGCGCGCCGGGTCAACGCGGGTGGTGAGCGCCCAGATCACTTCTTTCCAGTCGCGCACGTTGACGTCGTCGTCGGTGACGAGGATGAACTTGGTGTACATGAACTGGCGCAGAAAGCTCCACACGCCGAACATCACCCGCTTGGCGTGGCCCGGATAGGCCTTCTTCATGCTCACCACGGCCATGCGATAGGAGCAGCCCTCGGGTGGCAGGTAGAAGTCGGTAATCTCGGGAAACTGCTTCTGCAACAGTGGCACGAACACCTCGTTCAACGCCACGCCGAGGATCGCCGGCTCGTCCGGCGGTTTGCCGGTGTAGGTGCTGTGGTAGATCGGGTCGCGCCGCAGGGTGATGCGCTCGACGGTAAAGACCGGGAAGGTTTCCTGCTCGTTGTAGTAGCCGGTGTGGTCGCCGTACGGCCCGTCGAGCGCAGTCTCGCCCGGATGGATCACGCCTTCGAGCACGATCTCGGCGGACGCGGGCACCTGCAGGTCGTTGCCGAGGCATTTCACCACTTCGGTCTTGGCGCCGCGCAGGAGTCCGGCGAACTGGTATTCGGACAGCGTATCCGGCACCGGCGTGACCGCGCCGAGGATGGTCGCCGGGTCGGCGCCGAGCGCCACCGCAAGCGGAAACGGCTTGCCCGGATGCGCCAACTGATGCTCGCGAAAATCCAGCGCGCCACCGCGATGCGCCAGCCAGCGCATGATGAGCTTGTTCGGCCCGATCAGCTGCTGGCGGTAGATGCCGAGGTTCTGGCGCTGCTTGTGCGGGCCGCGCGTGACAGTCAGCCCCCAGGTGATCAGCGGCGCCACGTCGCCGGGCCAGCAGTGCTGGATCGGCAGGCGGCCGAGATCGACGTCGGCGCCCTCCCACACCACTTCCTGGCATGGCGCGTGTTTCACTTCTTTCGGCGTCATGTTCATCACCTGCTTCAGCACCGGCCACTTGTCCCAGGCATCGCGCAGGCCTTTCGGCGGTTCGGGTTCCTTCAGGTAGGCCAGCAGCTTGCCGACTTCGCGCAGCCGCGCCGGATCGTCTTCGCCCATGCCCAGTGCCACGCGCCTGACCGTGCCGAACAGATTTGCCAGCACCGGCATGCCATGCCCTTTGGGGTTTTCGAACAGCAGCGCCGGGCCGCCGGCACGCAGCACGCGGTCGGCGATTTCGGTCATTTCCAGTTTGGGATCGACTTCGACGGCGATGCGTTTCAACTCGCCCATGGTTTCGAGTTGAGCGATGAAGTCGCGCAGGTCGCGATAGATCATGGATGGCCGATCATGAGCGGGTGCGTTCGATGGCGGGCTGCGGCATCAGTTGATGGTCTCGAACAGGGTGACGACCTTGGTCACGCCCGACGTGGTGCGCGCGATCTCGGTGGCGACGTCGGCTTCGGCCTGCGTCACCAGCCCCATCAGGTAGACCGCGCCGGCTTCGGTCACCACCTTGATCTTGGTGCCGGGTACGCGTTCGTCGCGCAGCAGGCGGGCCTTGACGTTGCCGGTGATGGTGGTGTCGTTGGCCCGGGAGGTGAACGAGGTGACGCCCGAGAGGGTGAGTTCGTTGAACACCGTGCGCACGTCGGGGACACCCTTGACGACGTCGGTGGCGCGCGAACGGGTGGACTCGTCCGGCACCTGGCCGGTCAGCAGCACCTGGCGGTTGTAGCTGGTCACGGAGATTCTGCCGGTTTTTTCCGGAAGGGCTTCGCCCAGGCGGTTCATCGCGCGCAATTCGATTTCCTGGTCGCCGACATAGACGCCAGCGGTGCGGCGGTCGAGCGCGACGGATGTCCCGACTGCCGCACCGCCGACGGCTACGGCCGCGCAGCCGTGCAATTGCGACAGCGCCACACCCACCAGCGCGATTTGGATCAGTTTGTTCATTCCTCGACTCCTAATAAAACGCTGTCCACCGCATCGCACAGGCAATGAATGGCCAGCAGGTGGACTTCCTGAATGCGCGCCGTGGATTCGGCGGGCACGCACAGGAAGACGTCGTCATCCTGCATTTGTTCCACCAGGCCGCCGCCGCTGCGTCCCGTCAGGGCGATCACCGGCATGCCGCGCGCGTGGGCGGCGGTCACCGCCTGCAGCACGTTGTGGGAATTGCCGCTGGTGGAAATCGCCAGCAGGATGTCGCCCGGCTGGCCCAGTGCCTTCACCTGACGCGCAAACACCTGCTCGTAGGCGTAATCGTTGGCGATCGAGGTCAGGGTGGACGTGTCGGCAGTCAGTGCAATCGCCGCCAGGCCGGGACGTTCCTGTTCAAACCGGTTGATCATCTTGGAAGCGAAATGTTGCGCATCTGCCGCCGAGCCGCCGTTGCCGCAGGCGAGGATTTTGCCGCCCTGCGCCAGGCAATGCACCATGAGGCGTGCGGCCTGTTCAATCGCCGGGGCAAGTACTGTGGCAGCATTCAGCTTGATCTGCGCCGAGGCCTGAAAGTGACCGAGAATTCTGTCGTGTAAAGGCATGGCGGCGATTATCCCACATCGTCAAACGCGTTTTTGATCCAGTCGGGCGGCCTGTCGCCGGATAGCGCCACCACGTCAAAGCGGCACGGCGGCAGCGTTTTCAGGGTGGCCAGATACTGGCGCGCGGCGGCCAGCAGCCTCTTCTGTTTGGCGAGCGTCACGCTGGCGGCGGCACCGCCGAAATCGCTGCGGCTGCGCAGCCGCACTTCAACGAACACCCGGGTGGGCCCGTCCTGCATGACGAGATCAATCTCGCCAAAACGGCAGCGCCAGTTGCGTGCCAGCAGCTTCAGGCCATGCGTTTGCAGGAATGCTTCGGCACGCGCTTCGGCGGATTGTCCGAGCAGGGATTTCAACATCTGAGACAATGCGGTACATGAACGAAACAGCCCATCATACCCTCCTGCCGCCCGCGCTTTACGTCGTCGCCACGCCCATCGGCAACCTCGGCGACATCACATTAAGGGCAATCGATACGCTGAAACGCGTGGATCGCGTGGCGGCGGAAGACACTCGGGTGTCGGGGCAGCTGCTTGCGCATTTCGATATCAGAAAGCCGCTGGTGTCCATCCGCGAGCACAACGAGCGCGTAGCCGCCGATAAGGTGATCGCGTGGATTGTCGCCGGCGAGGCGGTGGCCTATGTGTCGGATGCCGGCACCCCTGCGGTGTCCGATCCCGGCGCGCGGCTGGTGGCGGCGGTGCGTGCGGCGGGGCTGACAGTGGTGCCGATTCCCGGCGTCTCGGCGGTGACCGCGGCGCTGTCGGCCGCCGGGGTGGAATCCGGGCAGTGGCTGTTTCACGGCTTTCTGCCGCCCAAATCCGGCGCACGCCGCGCGCAACTGCAGACGCTGGCGGCGCTGTCCTGCGCGCTGGTGTTTTACGAGGCGCCGCACCGCATCGAGGAGACGCTCTCCGACATGGCAGCGGTGCTGGACACTGCGCGACCGGTGACGCTGGCGCGCGAAATCACCAAGCGATTTGAGAGCATCGTCACCCTGCCGCTCGCCGATGCCCCGGCCTGGCTGGCCGCCGACCCCAACCACGTGCGCGGCGAATTCGTCGTCATCGTGCATCCGCCTGCGGCGGCAGCAGCCATGGTCGATACCGAGGCGATGCGCGTGCTCGATGTGCTGCTGGGTGATCTGCCGCCGACGCTGGCTGCCAAGCTGGCGTCGAAGATCACCGGGCGCAGCAAGGCCGAACTCTATAAAATGACGCTGGCATTGAAACCGCAGGCCGACGCATGACCGACACCCTCACCCTTACCCGCCCCGACGACTGGCACATCCACTTCCGCGACGGCGCCACTCTCCAGAGCGTGCTGCCCGACACCGCGCGCGTGTTCGGCCGCGCCATCGCCATGCCCAACCTGAAGCCGCCGGTGGTGAGCGTGGCCGACGCGGCGGCCTATCGTGAGCGCCTGCTGGCCGCCGCGGCCGGCACCTCGTTCGAGCCGCTGATGACGCTCTATCTCACCGACAACACGCAGCCCGATGAAATCCGTCGCGCGCGCACCAGCGGCTTCGTCCACGCGGTGAAGTATTACCCGGCGGGCGCGACCACCAACTCCGACTCCGGCGTCACCGAGCTCAACAAGGCCTACAAGGCGATCGCGGCGATGGAGGAGGTCGGCATGCCGCTGCTGCTGCACGGCGAAGTGGTCGATCCCGAAGTCGACGTGTTCGACCGCGAGGCGGTGTTCATCGAGCGCTATCTCACGCGGCTGATGAAGGATTTTCCCCGGCTGAAAATCGTGCTGGAGCACATCACCACGCGCCAGGCTGCGGAATTCGTCGCGGCCGCGCCGGCTACTGTCGCAGCCACCGTCACCGTGCATCACCTGCTGTACAACCGTAACGCCATGTTCAAAGGCGGCATTCGCCCGCACATGTACTGTCTGCCGGTGCTGAAGCGCGAGCACCATCGCCAGGCGCTCATTGCCGCAGCGATCTCCGGCAATCCCAAGTTCTTCCTCGGCACCGATTCCGCACCGCATGCGGTGGGTGCCAAGGAAACCGCCTGCGGCTGCGCCGGCATTTATTCCGCCCACGCCGCGATCGAACTGTATGCCGAAGCGTTCGAGGACGCGGGTGCCCTGGACAAGCTCGAAGCCTTCGCCAGTTTTTACGGCGCCGATTTCTACGGCCTGCCGCGCCACACCGACACCATCACCTTGCGCCGCGAAAGCTGGACCGTGCCGCAAAGCCGGGCAATGGGCAGCGAGAAACTGGTGCCGTTGCGGGCGGGAGAGACGGTTTATTGGAAACTTTATGGATGATGACGGCGTGAGATAGGGTCGGCGCGAAGCTAAAGCACCGCAATCGGGACCCAAACCCTTGATGGTTGCTGGTTGCGGCTATGGCACGAATTCGACCGAGAGATCACGGCTGTCCACGCGCCCTGCGTCGTCCACTACCCGAATTCGATAACGGCGCGGGCTGGGCGGCAGCCAGGCCAGGCTTTCGCCGGGGTTTGATCGACCCACCAATGCGTCGTTCACGAACCAGAACAGGGTGCGCGCGCCGCTATCCGCTTCGGCTCGCAGCAGGACTGGCTCGGGTTTGTTGATGCGCAGGGCATAGCTGACGCCGCGCAGTGGCGAGGCGATGTGGGGCGCACCGTCTTCCTGGGCGCAGTCCGGCAGGGGGGGCGGCTCCCGGCGCGGCAGGCCGGCCTGGCGGAACAGGTGTCGCAGGTCGCTGGGCCAGTATTCGTAGGTTCGAGCTTCGCGGTGTTCGCCCGGTGAGCAGTGCGCTTGGCCGGTCCGACTGTCTACCCATATGGTGCGGTGTAGAGAGCTGCGTCGGATAGGCGACTTGCCGGCGATGAACCAGGTGCTGGTGCGCGTCGTGCACACGTCGTCAGCCAGGTCGCCGCTGGCGGTACACACGTCCACCCGCCGCAGATCGGGCGGCTGACGCGAAAC
>DATMWS010000021.1:0-10491 GCA_035562135.1 Thiobacillus sp.
TGCGGGTGCGGGTGCGGGTGCGGGTGTTGGAGCTGGAGTTGGTGCGGGCGCAAGCGCAAGCCCTGGCGGCGGCGCAGGTGCAGGACGCCGGGGTCGGTAATCTCAATCCACACAAGGAGCGCGATGATGAGACCGCTGAACGTTCTTTCTCTGGTTCTGCTTGCCACCGGTCTCGCCTGCGGCGCTGGATATGCCAACAGCGGCTACGGCGGCATGGGCATGGGTAACTTGACCCGCCCCGACACGGCCCAGCGTACCCAAACCCACACCCAGGACCATATCGAAAAACGCACCCAGAAACACGACGGCACGCATGCCAGCGATGCCCAGCGCCATGAAAACCGCCACGAAATCCGTGACCAAAATCGCGCGCAGATTCGCAGCGAGGGCACTTCATTCCCGGACCAGTAAGCTAAGCGCGCAAGGCTAAATCCCCGGCTCAGCCGGGCAGTAGGGGACGCCGCAGCGCGTCCCCCTTTTTATTGCCGCCTTCACTGGCTGGTTTTTCCGGCGCGCGCCGGGCGCGATAGAATGCGCCTTTGATTCCCCCCTACTCGCACCATGACCGTCACCATCAAAACCGGCGCTGAAATCGAGGGCATGCGCGTTGCGGGCCGACTCGGCTCGGAAGTGCTCGACTACATCACGCCCTTCGTCAAACCCGGCGTCACCACCGGCGAGCTCGACCGGCTGTGCCACGACTACATGGTGAACGTGCAGGGCACCATCCCGGCGCCGCTGAACTACGCGCCGTCCGGCCACGCGCCCTACCCCAAGTCGATCTGCACCTCGGTCAATAACCAGGTGTGCCACGGCGTGCCAAGCGACAAGCTGCTGAAAAACGGCGACATCGTGAACCTCGACATCACCGTCATCAAGGACGGCTGGCACGGCGACACCAGCCGCATGTTCGCGGTCGGCGACGTGTCGATCCAGGCCAAGCGCCTGATCCAGGTGACCTACGAAGCGATGTGGACCGGCATCGCCCACGTCAAGCCCGGCGCCCGCCTGGGCGATATCGGCCATGCCATCCAGCGCTTTGCCGAGAATCATGGCTACAGCGTGGTGCGCGAATTCTGCGGCCACGGCATCGGCAAGAATTTCCACGAGGACCCGCAGGTGCTGCACTACGGCAAGGCCGGCACCGGCCTGGTGCTGGAGCCCGGCATGACCTTCACCATCGAACCGATGATCAACGCCGGCCGCCGCGACATCCGCCAGATGTCCGACGGCTGGACCATCGTCACCAAGGACCGCAGCCTGTCGGCGCAGTGGGAACACACGATTCTGGTCACCGACAGCGGCCATGAAGTGCTGACCCTGTCGGCCGGCTCCCCGGCCATCCCTGACCGCATCCCCCACGCCGCGTGAGCGCACCGCCGTTCGCCGATCTTCGCGAGCGGCTCAAATCGGGCCGCGCCGCACTGGCCGCGGCCTATCTTGAAAAACCCGCTGCCGCCTATTACCTGACGCGCCACGCCGCCCTGGTGGACAGCGTGCTGTCGGAAATCAGCGCCCGGCTCGCGCTCCCCGCCAGCTTCTGCCTCGCCGCCGTCGGCGGTTACGGACGCGGCGAACTATTTCCCGGCTCGGACGTGGACGTGTTGCTGTTGCTGCCGCACGACCCCACGCCCGAACAGCAGGCGACCCTGGAGTGCTGGGTGCAGGCATGCTGGGACGTCGGGCTGGAAATCGGCCACAGCGTGCGCACCGTCGAGGCCTGCATCGCCGAGTCCGACGCCGACATCACGGTGGAAACCAATCTGCTGGAAGCACGCTTCGTGTGGGGCGCCACCGCGCTGTTCGACGAATTCGGCCGCCGCTTTCGGGCGCGTTTCGACGCCCAGCATTTTTTCGACGGCAAGCTCGCCGAGCAGCAGGCGCGCCATGCGCGCTTCGACGACAGCGCCTACAAGCTCGAGCCCAATCTGAAGGACAGCCCGGGCGGCCTGCGCGACCTGCATACGATTCACTGGCTGGCGCAGGCCTGCGGCATCGCCGGCGGCTGGAATGGCATCGCGCACGCCGGCCTGCTGACCCGGGCCGAGGCGCGCCGCATTGCGCGCGAGGAACGCGCGCTATCGGCGCTGCGGATTCATCTGCATATCCTGGCCGGGCGGCGCGAAGACCGCCTGGCCTTCGATTACCAGACCGAACTCGCCGAGCGCCTGGGGCTCGCCGCCACCGCCAACAAGCGCGCCGGCGAGCGCCTGATGCAGGGCTATTACCGCGCCGCCAAGCTGATCCAGCGTGCCAATGACATTCTCATCCAGTCGCTGCGGGTGCGGCTGTTTCCGGTGACCGCGCCGCCGCTGCCGATTGACGCCGATTTCCAGCTGCGCGCCAATCTGCTGGAAGCGCGCGAGCCCGACCTGTTCCAGCGCAAACCCGACGCCCTGCTGCGCGCCTTCATCGTCTACGCCCAGCACCCGGCGCTCGCCGGATTCGAGCCGGCCACGCTGCGCGCACTGTGGCGCGGCAGCACCCGCATCGACGCCGCCTTTCGCGCCAATCCAACACACCGCGCCCTGTTCATGACGCTGCTGCGGCAGCCGGTCGGCATCACCCGTGCGCTGCGCGCCATGCACCGCTATGGCTTGCTGGGACGTTACATCCCGGCATTGGGCCGCGTCGTCGGACAAATGCAGCACGACCTGTTCCACGTCTACACGGTGGACGAACACATCCTCACCGTGCTGCGCAATGTGCGGCGCCTTACCGTGCCGGCGTTCGCGCACGAACTCCCGCTCGCCAGCCGGCTGATTGCCGCCTTCGACAAACCCGAACTGCTGTATCTGGCCGCGCTGTTTCACGATATTGCCAAGGGCCGCGGCGGCGACCACTCCGAACTGGGCGCGCTCGATGCGCGGCGGTTTTGCCGCCAGCACGGCCTCGACCAGACCGACAGCGAACTGGTCGCCTGGCTGGTGGAAATGCATCTGGTGATGTCGCGCACCTCGCAAAAAGAGGACATCAGCGACCCCGACGTGATCGCCGCCTTTGCCGCCAAAATCGGCAACCCTCGCCGTCTGGCCGCGCTGTATCTGCTGACCGTGGCCGATATCCGCGGCACCAGTCCCAAGGTATGGAATGCCTGGAAAGGCAAGCTGCTGGAAGATCTCTATCACGCAGCCCATGCACAGCTGGTGGGCGGCGACGCCGCGGTGGCCGACATCGCCGCCAAGCAGGCCGAAGCCCGCGTCAACCTCGCCCTCTATGGCCTGCCGAACGACGCCGCCGATGCGCTGTGGCAGCACCTCGACACCCGCTATTTTGTCCGCTTCGACGCCCGCGACATGGCCTGGCAGGCGCGCATGCTGTGGCGCCGAACCGACCGCCCCGACGCCGTCGTGCGGGCACGGCTGTCACCGGCCGGCGAAGGCATCCAGGTGCTGGTCTACACCCCCGACCGCCCCGACCTGTTTGCCCGCATCTGCGGCTTTTTTGCGCGCATCCAGTACACCATCCTCGAAGCCAAGATCCACACCACCGGGCATGGCTATGCGCTCGACAGTTTCCAGGTGATGGACCTGGCCAATCGCGGCATTCATTACCGTGACTTCCTGAGCTTTGTGGAATACGAACTGGCGCGCGATCTCGATCCGGCGCGCCCGATGCAGCAAGCGCCGCGCGGCCGCCTGTCACGTCACCAGCGCCACCATCCCTATCCAACCACGATACGGCTGGAGGCCGACGCACAGGGGCACGGCCACATGCTGTCGATCACCTGTGCGGATCGCGGGGGCTTGCTGTTTGCGGTAGCCGAGGCCTTGATGCGGCATGACGTGAGCGTCTATGCCGCCAAGATCGACACGCTAGGCGAGCGGGTCGAGGACACCTTTCTGATCCGGGGAGAGGCCTTGCAGACGCCCGCCGGACGCGAGACGCTGGAAGCCGATATACGTGAAGCGCTGAAGTAAGCTAGATTGCCGGGCGCGCGTATTCGTCGACGTAACGCCCGCGCGCGGGGGCCTTGCGGGCAGGCGGCGCTTTCTTGCGCACGCCGTCGGCAGGCTTCTTGACCTTTTCGTCCGGCTCGGTCTTGGTGCGGTTGCGGACGCGGCCCGGGCGCACCGTGCCGACGTCCACTGCAGCAAGCGGCAAGTCGTCCAGACCGATATCCCGATCCGGCAGGACACCCTGCGGCACGTTCAGGCGCCCGACCTCGTCACCCCCCCTGCTAAAACCCTTTCCGCTGTTGCGGCCCTGGACGGCATTCGCCCGGCCGTCGATTCCGCTGTGCGGGGCCCTCGCCGGGTGACTCATGCCGCCGCCCGCCATTCCTTGAGGCTGCCCGCCAGCGTACGCGTCAGGGCGATGAGGCTGCCCAGTGTGTCGGCACTGGGGATGGACTCGCAAGCGCTGATTTTGCTGTCGGCATACACCGACAGAATCAGCAGGTTGTGCTGCACTTCCAGCGGCAGCGTCAGCACGCCTTCAGCCAGCGCAGCCTGAATCGCATGCCAGGCACCACGGCTGGCCTCCAGCGCGGCGGCCAGGTGAAGTTCGCGGTTGGGTTCGTTCCAGTGCCGCTGCACCGCCATCAACTGGGCGGCGATGGCGTCGAGTTGGACCGCCTCGCACATCATCACGTCGGCGTGGTTGATGCGGCGCAGGGCCTGCTGGATCGGTTGTTCCGGGCTCATTGTTGTCCTTGTTGCTTGTGCCGGGCACCTCGCCCACGGCTACGCTACAAGTTAGCGGCGAGGACGGGGACAACTTTAGGCTAGCTAAAATCGTGCCCGAAAGCGTCGGAACCCCGTCAGTCGTCCTGCAGGTTTTGGCCCGGAAACAGGGTGTCGGTGAAACCGAAATAACGCAGATCGCGGATGCGCATCGGATACAGAATCCCGTGCAGGTGGTCGACTTCGTGCTGCACCACGCGGGCATGGAAATCGCTCACGCTGCGGTCGATCGGCTGGCCCGCCGCGTCGAAGCCCTGGTAGCGCAGGGAAACGTGGCGCGGTACCAGCCCGCGCATGCCAGGCACCGACAGACAGCCTTCCCAGCCTTGTTCCATGGCGTCGGACAGCGGCGTCAGCCGCGGATTGATCAACACCGTGAACGGCACGCTCTCGGCGTCCGGATAACGCGGATTGGCCTGCCGTGGATTAGCGTTAACCTCGAAGATCACCACCTGCAGGCCGACGCCGATTTGCGGCGCCGCCAGACCGGCGCCGTTGAGCGCGCGCATGGTGTCGTGCATGTCGACAATCAGTTGCGCCAGCTCGAGCGAGGCAAAATCCTCCACCGGGCGTGCCCGCTCCAGCAGGCGCGGGTCGCCCATTTTCAGGACATCGCGGATGGCCATGGCTGCTCCAGCTGTTGCAGATCATCGGTTCCAAGCCAACGCCATGCGCCGGGCGGCAGGTCTGCGGGCAAGGAATAGTTGCCGATGGCTTCGCGGTGCAGCGCCTCGACCCGGTTGCCGGTTGCGCCGATCATGCGCCTGACCTGATGGTATTTGCCCTCGGCCAGCGTCAGGCGCAACGTGTGAGCGTCGACTCTTTCGCATGCCAGGGCCGCAATCGGCGCGGGCTCGTCGTTGAGCTGCACCCCCGTGCGCAGGGCCGCCAGCATGGCATCGCTCACCGGGTCGGCGCACACGGCACGGTACATCTTGGCCACGCCTTTTTTCGGCGAGATCATGCGGTGATTGAACTGGCCGTCGTCGGAAAACAGCAGCAGGCCAGTGCTGTCCTGATCGAGCCGCCCCACGCACTGCACGCCGCGCTGCACCAGCGGCGGCGGTAACAGGGCAAACACGCTGGAATGATGGCTGGGGTGATGCGAGCATTCGTACCCGGCCGGCTTGTGCATCAGCACATAGACTTTTTCGCGATACGGCCAGGTGACGCCGTCGAGCGTCAGCTCCAGCTGCGCCGGGTCGACCTGGGCCTCGGGGTTGTCGCAGACCACGCCGTTGACCGCAACCTCGCCCGCCCGCACGCGCGCCACGCAGTGTTTGCGCGTGCCAAACCCTTGTGACTGCAAGGCGTGATAGAGCTTCATGTGGCCAGCCTCATCGCGCGCTCAGAACTGGCACAGCCCGGCGGCGTCGTTGGTCACCAGCTGCTCGAGCAAATGCCGCACCTGCAGCATCACTTCGCCCAGCACGGCCTGGATCTCTTGCATCTGGATGCCGTCGGCCGACAAACCGCGCCCGGCCGCATGGTTCACCACCGCCCCCACCGCCGCGTAGCAGAGCGCCAGTTCGCGCGCCAGATAGGCCTCGGGCATGCCGGTCATCCCCACCATGTCGGCGCCGTCGCGCTCCATGCGGTTGATTTCGGCAGCCGTTTCCAGGCGCGGCCCCTGCGCCGCCCCATACACACCGCCGTCACGCAGGCTGATGCCGGCGCTGGCTGCGGCCTGCAGCAGTGCGGCGCGCATGGCATCGCAATAGGGAAAGGTGAAGTCGAGGTGGGTGACCGGCTTGTTGCTTTCGACAAAATAGGTGGCGGCGCGGCCATGCGTGTAGTCGATGATCTGGTCGGGGATGACCAGCGTGCCGGGAATGATGTCAGGATGAATGCCGCCGACAGTGGCCACCGACACCACCCGATCGACGCCATGATCCCTCAGCGCCCACAGGTTGGCACGGTAGTTCACCTCGTGCGGCGGAATGGTGTGGCCGTAGCCGTGACGCGCCAGAAAGATCACTTCCTGTCCGCAGATGCGGCCAAAGGTGAGGGCGCCCGAAGGTTCGCCGTAAGGCGTGCGCGCCACCTGACGGTGGGTGATTTCAAGATTGACGAGCTGGGTCAGTCCAGTGCCGCCGATGATTCCCAACATATTATTTGTCCTTCAAAGCGTAAATGGCAGGCAGGTTGCGCCACAGCCCGTAAGCGTCCATGCCGCAGCCGAACACATAGCGGTTGGGCACGTCCAGGCCCACAAAATCAGCCCGGATCGGTTTGGCGAGGCCGTTGTCCTTGTTGGTCAACACGGCCGACCAGACCCGCGTCGCGCCCATGTGCAGGAGCTTGTCGCGGATCGCCGCCAGGGTTTCCCCCTCGTCCAGAATGTCATCCAGCACCAGCACGTTGCGACCCACCACGTTTTGCCCCGGCAGCACCCGCCATTCCATCTCGCCGCCCTGGGTGGTTCCGCGATAGCGCGTCACATGCAGATAATCGAACTCCAGCGGAAAATTCAGCCGCGGCAGCAGTTGTCCGGCAAACACCACTGCGCCGCCCATCACCGCCAGCACCAGCGGAAATTCGCCGGCCAGCGCGAGCGAAATGTCGCTGGCCAAACGGTTGACTACCGCCTGTACGGCGTCGGCAGACGCAACACACTCGGCATTGTCCAGCAATTGTTGCGCTTCAGACGGCGTCATGACGGAGAGCGGAATCAAAGAAAGTCGGCAGTCTAAGGCCTGAACGCCGATGTTTCCAGACTTCGCACCGGTCGAGTAAGCTTGCGCCATGTCGATTTCCGCGCACCATTCCGACGTCCTCGATGCCTCTGGCTGGCTATCCACCACCCGCCAGCTGCCCTCGCCCAATTGCGACGCGCGCCCGGAGGGCATGGCGATCGAACTCATCGTCATCCACAACATCTCGCTGCCGCCGGGCGTCTTCGACGGCGATGCCGTGATCGACCTGTTCACCAACCGGCTCGACTGGGATGCGCATCCGTATTACCAGGGCATCCGCGGCCTCAGGGTGTCGGCGCACTTTTTCATCCGCCGCGATGGCAGCCTGATCCAGTTCGTGCCGTGCAGTTTGCGCGCCTGGCACGCGGGGATATCGAGCTGGCAGGGGTGCGAATGCTGCAATGACTTTTCCATCGGCATCGAACTCGAAGGCAGCGACGACCTGCCTTTCACCGAGGCCCAGTACGCGACCCTGAGGCCGCTGCTGCAGCTGCTGAAACAGGCCTACCCGATCCGGGCGGTGGTGGGGCATAGCGACATCGCCGCGGGCCGCAAGACCGATCCGGGCCCCCACTTCGACTGGCAGCGGATCGATGAACAAACGGCCTGAGCAGCGCTGCCTTGCCCGCATCGGGCTGGCCGCGCTGCTGGCGCTTGCCGGCTGCGCGCCCACGCTCAATCTCGACGCCGAGCGCACCCCCTCGCACGCCACTTCAATCCATGCCGACAGCCACTTGAAAACGCTGCTGGCGGCGCACATTCCGCCCGGCGAATCGGGTTTTCATCTGCTGCTGGGCGGCCACGCGGCGCTGGCTGCCCGGCTGACGCTGGCGCAGCGCGCCACCCGCACGCTCGACGTGCAGTATTACCTGTTCCACAACGACACCACCGGCAAGCTGGTCGCCGCCGCCCTGCTGGCCGCAGCCGAACGTGGCGTGCGCGTGCGCCTGCTGATCGACGACATCGACACCGCCGACAAGGAGCTGCGGCTCGTCACGCTGAATGCCCACCCCAACATCGAGGTGCGGCTGTTCAACCCCTTCCACACCCGCAGCACCAACCTTTTCGTGAAGGGCTGGCAGGCGCTGCGCGACAGCGTCCGCCTCAACCGCCGCATGCACAACAAGGCCTTCATCGCCGACAACCAGCTCGGCATCACCGGCGGCCGCAACATCGGCGACGAATATTTCGACGCCCACCACGATCTCGCCTTCGTCGACCTTGACGTCGTCGCCGCCGGCGCCATCGTCGACAGCCTGTCGCAGTCGTTCGACGAATACTGGAACAGCGATGCCGCGGTGCCCGCCTCCGCCCTGCCGGTCACGGCCAGCGCCGAGCGGCTGGAACGCGCTTCCCGCTTTCTGCAGCAGTTTCGCGCGCAGCAGATCGACAGCGGGTATGGCCGCGCGCTGACCGCGGCCGACCCCCTCCCCAGACTGCTGGCGGGCAAAACGCCCTGGCACATCGCGCGCGCCGACCTCATCGTCGACCCGCCGGAAAAAGTGCTCGCCCCAGAGAAGTCGACGTCCAAACTGCTGGTCGGCCAGCTCGCCGGGCTGTGGGTCAACCCCACCCGGCGCGCCCTGATCGTGTCGCCCTATTTCGTTCCCGGCGCCATGGGCATGGCCCACTTCGAGTACTGGCGCAGCCAGGGCGTGCAGGTCGACGTGCTGACCAACACCTACGCGGCCAGCGACGTGCCGGTGGTGCACGCCGGCTATGCCAATTACCGCATCCCGCTGCTGCAGGCCGGCGTCAATCTCTACGAGCTGAAGCCGGTCGCCGAACCCACCGGCGGCCGCCTGCGCGACCTCGGCAGCGGCTCGTCCCGCGCCAGCTTGCACGCCAAGACTTTTGTTCTCGACAACGAACACGTGTTCATCGGCAGCTTCAACTTCGACCCGCGCTCGGCCCTGCTCAACACCGAAATGGGGCTGGTCATCCACTCGCCCGAACTGGCGCGTCAGGTCACCGCCATCGCCGAGGACGCCATGCGCCCCGAACGCAGCTACCAGCCACAACTCGTCGTCGAAACCACCGACAAGACGGTAGAAAAACGCCTGCAATGGCGCGACGTCCACCAGGGCGCCGAACGCATTTCCGACACCGAACCCGAGACCACGCTCATTCAGCGCGGCCTGTTGCGCGTGCTGCAGGCCTTGCCGATCGAGGAACATCTCTGAGGCACGGTAAAATTAGGTTTTGCTTTCAGGATTCCGGCATGCGCCTCGGTACCCCGCTTTCTCCGTCCGCCACCCGCGTCATGCTGCTGGGCGCGGGCGAACTCGGCAAGGAAGTCATCATCGCGCTGCAGCGACTGGGCGTCGAAGTCATTGCGGTGGACCGCTATGCCAATGCGCCCGGCCATCAGGTAGCCCATCGCGCGCACGTGATCGACATGAGCGACGGCGCGGCCTTGCGCGCACTGATCGAAGCGGAACACCCGCAGCTGGTGGTGCCGGAAATCGAGGCCATCGCCACCGAAACCCTGCTGGAAATCGAGGCAGCCGGACTGGCGGAAGTCATCCCCACCGCGCGCGCCGCCAACCTCACCATGAACCGCGAGGGCATCCGGCGTCTGGCGGCGGAAACGCTGGGACTGCCGACTTCGCCCTATGTGTTTGCCGACAGCCTCGCCGAGATGACCGCAGCAGCCGACAGGCTGGGCTACCCGGTGATCGTGAAGCCGGTGATGTCGTCGTCCGGCAAGGGTCAGTCGAAGATCGACGACGCCAGCCAGCTGGGGCCGGCCTGGGATTACGCCTCTGCTGGCGGACGGGTCAATAAGGGCCGCGTCATCGTCGAGGGGGTGATCGACTTCGATTACGAAATCACCTTGTTGACGGTGCGTGCGGTCAGTGCCTCGGGTCTGGTCGAAACGCAATTCTGCGAGCCGATCGGTCATGTGCAGGTGAAGGGCGATTACGTCGAATCGTGGCAGCCACAGGCAATGTCCGCCGCCGCGCTGGCGCGCGCGCAGGAGATCGCCGCCGCCGAAAGATTGGGTTACCCGGTCATCGTCAAACCGGTTATGTCGTCTTCTGGCAAGGGCCAGTCACGGGTGGACGAGGCGAGCCAGTTGCAGGCCGCATGGGACGACGCAGCCAGTG
>DATMWS010000022.1:0-13359 GCA_035562135.1 Thiobacillus sp.
CTTGACGGCATTGCCCAGGATGTTGAGCAGGATCTGGCGCAGGCGCCTTTCGTCGGCGCGGACCATGGCGGGCAGCGCGCCTTCCGGAAGATAGTGGAAATCCAGGCCCTTCTGCCGCGCCTGCTGCTCGAACATGCCGACGAGCTGCTGAATGAAATCCGCGAAGTCCAGCGGGCGCACGTTCAGCGTGAGCTTGCCGCTCTCGATGCGGGCGATGTCCAGCGTGCCTTCGATCAGCGACAGCAGGTGGTCGCCGCTGCGGCGGATGACATGGATCGCCTGGCGACGGTTGGGCGGGATCGTCTGGTCCTGATCCAGAATCTGGGCATAGCCGAGGATGCTGTTGAGCGGCGTGCGCAGCTCGTGGCTGATCGAGGTGATGTAGCGGCTCTTGGCCTGATTGGCCTGCTCTGCCAGTTGCTTGGCATTCTGCAGAAGCTCGTCGGTGCGGCGGTGGGAATCGATTTCCTGCATCAGCAGCTGGGTCTGGCGATTGGACTCCTCCTGCGCCACCTGCCGGCTCTTGTGGGTCAGCACCAGCCACCAGGCGACGACGCCGGACACCAGCAGCAGCGCAGCAAAGGCGCGCTGGTACGACTGCTGCAGGGCGGGCAGCAGCGTGGCCGCCTCGCCGGTCAGAGCCAGCACTTCCTGATAGTAGAGCAGGCCCACCAGCAGGATCAGGAACGGCACCACGCCCGCCATCAGCAGCAGGTAGTGGCCCAGCCCGGCATCCAGGTAGGGGCGCGCCCGGGTGGGCAGGCAGCGTTCCAGCAACGCTGCCCATTGCTCGCTCAAACGGGCCTGGGGCTTGCACAGGTCGTGGCAGCGCGCGTCCAGGGAGCAGCAGAGCGAGCAGATGTGATCCTGATAGGCCGGGCAGCGGGCCATGTCCTCGACTTCGTAGGCCTTGCCGCAGATGCAGCAGCCATGCGTGGACGCCGGCGTGGCACCGGGCGCCGGTTTGTCATGGCGCGCGATGTAGTAGCGCCCACCGGTGAGCCAGGCGATCAGGGGCGAGCAGACCAGCGCCGCGCCGAGGGCGATGAAGATGGCGAAGGGCTGCACCGCGTCGCCGAACAAGCCCACGTAGGCGGCGACCGACAGCCCCGAAGCGATGCCCATGGCGCCCACCCCCACCGGGTTGATGTCGTACAGGTAGGCGCGGCGGAATTCGATGCCGGCTGGCGACAGGCCGAGCGGCTTGTTGATCACCAGGTCGGCCACCACCACCATCATCCACGCCACCGCCACGTTGGAATACAGTCCCAGCACCCGTCCCAGGGCCTGGAACACGTCCATCTCCATCAGCATCAGGGCGATCAGGGTATTGAACACCACCCACACCACCCGCCCCGGATGGCTGTGGGTGAGGCGGGCGAAAAAGTTGGACCAGGCCAGCGAGCCGGCGTAGGCGTTGGTGACGTTGATCTTGAGCTGGGAAATCATCACGAACAGAACCGTGGCCGCGACCGCCCAGCCGTAATCGGGAAACACGTAGCTGTACGCGATGAGATACATCTGGTTCGGGTCCACCGCCCGCTCCACCGGCACCAGATGGCTGATGGCGAGCCAGGCCAGCAGGGCGCCGCCCAGCATCTTGATCACCCCCGGCACCACCCAGCCCGGTCCCCCCACCAGGACGCTGGCCCACCAGCGGCGATGATTGGCCTGGTTGTGTTCCGGCATGAAGCGCAGGTAGTCCGCCTGCTCGCCCATCTGGGTGATCAGCGCCAGCCCCACCGCCATGGCGGCGCCGAACAGGTGGATATCGAAGCCGGCGGTGCCGTTGCCCGCATAGCCGACAATGCCGGCGAACGTCCCCGGCTCCTTGGCCAGCAGAAAAGCGTAAGGCAGCACCAGCATGACCAGCCAGACGGGCTGGGTGATCGTCTGCAGCCTGCTGATGACGGTGACGCCGTGGGTGACCAGGGGGATGACCACCAGGGCACAGATCAGATAGCCCCACGCCGGCGGAATGCCGAACGCCAGCTCCAGGGCATAGGCCATGATGGCCGCTTCCAGCGCAAAGAAGATGAAAGTGAAGGAAGCGTAGATCAGCGAAGTGAGGGTGGAGCCAAGATAGCCGAAGCCCGCGCCCCGGGTCAGCAGATCCATGTCCAGCCCATAGCGGGCGGCGTAGATGCTCACCGGCAGGCCCATCATGAAAATGATCAGGCCGGTGGCGAGGATGGCCAGCGCGGCGTTGAGAAAACCGTAATTCACCAGCAGCGTCGCGCCCACCGCCTCCAGCACCAGAAAGGCCGCTGCCCCGAAGGCGGTGTTGGCCACCCGCGACTCCGTCCATTTGCGATAACTGCGCGGCGTAAAACGCAGCGCATAGTCTTCCATGGTCTCGTTGGCGACCCAGGTGTTGTAGTCGCGGCGGACCTTGACTACGCGCTGGCGTGCCTTGGGGGGATCGCTCCGGTCAGTCTGCTCCATCCGTCATCGGACCCATGCTAGGGACATGAATGCGCCCGGCACCCAAAATGGCGACTTGTTTGCCTTGTCGTGCAATCCTGCTCAGACATGGTTTTCTCCAACAAATGGTACGGTTTGATCGGCAGCCCAGACCAATCAAGCAAGTCATGTTCCAGCTTGAAGGCAATTAACCAAGCCATTGTTTTAGATTGGTTTATCAAAAACAACACCGACATCCCCTGCCATGCGGCCTGTAGCGATGCACCATTCTTTAACAGCCCGCACCATGCGCGAGCATTGTTATTGGGGGAGGTAACACCGTGCCCGACTCCTATCCCCTGTCCCTCAACGCCCTGGTGGCCGGCTGCAACCAGAAGACCAGCCGCCATCCCATCATCGAAGTCAGCGAGGCGGCGTGCTGTCCGCCATCGACAGCCTCAAGGGCCCGGCCCTGATCATCGAATCCAGCGGCGGCCGCGTCACCCGCTACGCCTACTATATGGAGCGGGGCCTGCGCCTGCCCTCACGGTCCGTCGCCGCGCTCAAGGCCAACCTGGCGCTACTGGAGACGGAGGTCGACGCGCTAAGGGATGGTGGGCAAGCTTTGCCCAGAACTCGGTATTACGGGCTAATGGAGGCTGACTTGACGGGAGATCTACTTTGCCGATTTTCATCCAGGGCGATGCGTGGAAGGCTTGAATCGTTCCCTGTTTAGCGGACGTCTTTGAGCATTAAATATGTGCGTCTGCTTAGGGCCGAAGTTGAGACGGTCAATGCACCCTGTCTGCACTTCCGTAAATGGCCGTCTTATACCTGTCGTACACCGGCAACGAACGATCCAAATCAGATGGCTATGCCGCTCCTTTTTGGCATCTAAACTGCATCATGAGCCGAGCTTTGGTTGCGCTAAATGACTCGGTTGTGTCCTTCCTGGTTAAGCGGGTGTGAGTGCTCGTTCGTTGCCCTCTTTGTCAGGAAAATCATTCGGTGTGTCGCTCGACAAGGCTTCCGGGCAGCGCCAGGGCAGAACGTAGCCATGGGTGGGGTCGTTGCGGGCTTCAATGGTCAGCAAGGGCGGTTCGGACTTGATGTTGCCAAAGATGGTGGCGAAGGAGTTATCCGCCGCATCCCGCCCGGTGCCGATGCGCACGAACCCCATCGGTATCGCCATGCCGGAAGGGTCGAAAATGTACCAGCGCCCGCCGAGAAGGACCTCGACATAGGCGTGAAAGTCGGTCGGTCCGAATATGGGATCGGCGCCGTAATCGATGCCGGAACAAAATCGCGCCGGGATGTTCAGGGCGCGGCACAGTGCAATCATCAGATGCGCGAAATCACGGCAGACCCCGACCTGTTGCTGGTAGGTGTCGATGGCGGAGGTAGTGAATTCGCTGCTGCCGGAGGTGAAACGGGTGCGGTCTTGTACCCACTTGCGGATGCCTTCTACCCGCTGGTAACCCGGCGGCAAGTGGCCAAAGGTCTGGTTGGCCAGTTGTTGCAGCTTGTCCGATTCGCAATAGCGGCTGGGGTAAAGATAGGGCAGGACTTCCACGGGCAATTCGGCAATCGGCATTTCGCCAATGGTTGCCGGCTGTTCAACATGGTGGCTGATGTCGACTTCCGCCTGATAAACAATTTTCAGGGGGCCGGGGTTGGCCCGCAGCCGAAGCCAGCGGTGGCGGAGCAGGGGGTCGGCGTGAATGCTCGATGTCAGTGGCGGGTCAATCGTCAGCGACTCATTGCGGACAGTTTGGTGGGCGGTTTTCGCAGCGTGGATATTGAAAATGAAATCGGCTGGCTGGTCGATGACTTCGTAGTTGAGCGTGATGGAGAATCGAAGGCTGATCATGGGTTCGTTGTGGCGCTATGTGAGGGAACTGGCGATCCAGGCTTTTGCTTAAAACGGCTTTGCCACGCTGGGTCTGATCGATACCGGGGATAAGCAATCCAGCTACGCCGCGTCCGCGTAGAGGCTCCTTACTCCAGCTCGGTTACCCAGACACCCACGTCGAGGCTTGCGCCGGGAGGCCCAACGAAGGAGCCGGCTACGGGCGGAACGGATTCGGGCAAGCGTGCCACCGCGACAGCGATGTGATCGGTGCCAACGATTTTGCCGATGGTGGGATCGAACCCTTTCCAGCCCGCGCCTGGCAGGAACACTTCGGCCCAGGCATGGGTTGAGCCGTAGTTGACTGCTGATGGCTCAGCGTAAAGGTAGCCGCTTACAAAACGCGAGGCGAGGCCCAGGTGGCGTGCGGTTTCCATGAACAGATTCGCAAAGTCACGACAGGAGCCGGTGCCACGAGACAGGGTGTCTGCTGCGGTTTGAACCCCGGGTTCCTCGCGGATTTGATACGTCAGCGTTTGCTGGATATGGACGCCAAGGCGCTGCAACAGGGCGTAGGTCTGAATCGGTTCGCCAGGCTTCCAAAAATTCGCAATCCATACAGTCAGCGGGTCGCTGGCCGTGTGATCGTCGCCATTCATATAGGGTGACAGGACAACCCTGTCCTCCGGGCTATAGACAAACGGATAGTCAATCGCGTAATCGGCCACCAAAAAATCGAGGGGGGACTCGTTGAATTGCTGAATGATGACTTCGCTTTCAATCACCAACTGCGTGGCGGGCGTATCGAAGGTGGCGATGGCAACCGAATTGTCTTCCACGTCGCGGTGCCAACGCAGCGTGGCGGGAGGTGTGATTTCCAGCGTTTCGGATTCGATGTGCAGCTCATGGCCTTCCCTCGGACGCAGGCGCAATACATGGGGTTCAAGCTGCACAGCGGCAGAGAAATTGTAGTAAGTTCGATGGAGGATTTTATAGCGCTGCATGGCTTATTTTACCCGCCAGCTCGCGCAGTTCTGCCGTACGGGGGGCATGCGCTGCGCAAGAGATGGACCAACTGCTCAAAGATGCAATGCATCGATTTCACTATAGCTATTGCGCAGCCACATCTTGACGCGTTGCCGCTCCAGTATGCCAAGCGCATGCTCATCCGTGCTTTGCGTGGCGGACCAGAAGCTGCTGCTGTGACCGTCGATCTTGATCATCGAGGCTTCGTGCAGACGCTTGATGTTGATGATGCGGGCGTGCAGTTCCAGCGCCCGTTTCTTCTCGCCGGATGCTTCAAGCATGTCGAAGTTGTCGCCCCGGATATGGTTTTGCACCAGCACATAATTCAGGCGCGAGCCAAACCGGTCCAGCAGCTTTTTCAGCAGATCGACCGAGTCGCGTCCCGAATCCATCACATGCCAGTAGGTGAGTGCCAGCCCCATTTCACCCGACAGTTCCAGCAGCGCGGAATCATCCATCCATTGCGTCAGCGCGTCCTGCGTTTGCGCGGCCATGTCGACCAGGATGCTGCGCCTGGTTCCATCGAGGGCAGGGTCGGCAACGGCAGCTTCGACAATGGCATCGAGGCTTTCATAGCGATCGACGACGACGGGGGAGGCGTAGCCGGCATAAAAGCGCATCAGCGCGCCGTGCGATTTGTCGGTGTCAAAGCCCAGAAACGGACGTTCGTGGTCGATCAGGTATTGCGCGAGGATGCGGGCGACCAGCGATTTGCCGACGCCGCCCTTTTCGCCGCCGATGAAGTGGATATGGGCCATGGTGTTTCCGTGAAGGGGGACAGGTTAACGCCGACGTAAGTCGAGCGTGTGCGGAAATTCCTCCGCCAGTTCTTCTGCCGGCGGTGCCATCGGGCCGGGCGGGGTGCCGTCGGGATAAAAAAAGGCAAGCGATGCCACGCTGGGCGGAGGGGTGATGCTGCCGGGGGTGTGCCCCCAATCCTGGAAGCGGATATGGCGGCGCGCTTCGGCTTCCATCGCGTTGACCGGGAAACTGTCTTCGTGGCGCCCGCCGGGATGGACGACGCGATAGGTGCAGCCACCGATGGCACGGCCGTTCCAGGTGTCGATGAGGTCAAAGGTGAGCGGCGAATGGATGCCAATGGTGGGATGCAGCGCGGAGGGCGGTTGCCACGCCCGGTAGCGCACGCCGGCAACGGCCTCGCCGTGGGTGCCGGTGGCCTGGAGCGGAACACGCCGGCCATTGCAGGCCAGCACATAGCGATCGCCGGTCAGCCCGGTGGCCTTGACCTGAATCCGTTCGATGGATGAATCGACATAACGCGCCGTGCCCTGGCTGGCGCTCTCTTCGCCCAGCACATGCCACGGCTCGATGGCGGTGCGGAGCTCGATGGCGATGTCGCCGAGTTGCAGCGTGCCAAAACGCGGGAAACGGAACTCCAGAAACGGCTTGTACCAGTCGAGCTGGAAGGGGAACCCGGCGTCGTTGAGATCGTTGATCACATCCTTCAAGTCCGCCCACAGGTAATGCGGCAGCATGTGGCGGTCATGCAGCAGGGTGCCCCAGCGTACCAGAGGCTTGCGATAGGGTTTGTCCCAGAAGCGGGCGACCAGCGCGCGAAGCAGCAGCATCTGCGCCAGGCTCATGCGCGCGTGGGGCGGCATTTCAAAGGCGCGGAATTCGACCAGCCCCAGCCGCCCGGACGTGGAGTCGGGCGAATACAGCTTGTCGATGCAGAATTCCGAGCGGTGGGTGTTGCCGGTGAGGTCGGTCAGCAGGTTGCGCAACAGGCGGTCGACCAGCCAGGGCTGCGGCGTCTCGCCTGCGGGCATCTGCTGGAAGGCGATTTCGAGTTCGTATAGCCGTTCTGGCCGCCCTTCGTCGACGCGCGGCGCCTGGCTGGTGGGGCCGATAAACAGCCCCGAGAACAGGTACGACAGGGCGGGGTGATGCTGCCAATAGGTGATCAGACTGGCGAGCACATCCGGCCGCCGCAGGAACGGACTATCGGCGGGCGTCGCGCCACCGAGGGTGACGTGGTTGCCGCCGCCGGTTCCGGCGTGGCGGCCATCGAGCATGAATTTTTCGGCAGCCAGGCGCGACAGGCGCGCTTCCTCATACACCAGCGTGGTCGTTTCGACCAGCTGTTCCCATGAATGGGCCGGGTGGATGTTGACTTCGATGACGCCGGGGTCGGGCGTGACCAGCAGCTTTTCGATGCGCGTATCGTCCGGTGGTGCATAGCCTTCGATCACGACCGGCACTTTCAGTTTGGCGGCGCAGGCCTCGATGACCGCGAGGATTTCCAGATACTGTTCCAGCGTGCGCGTGGGGGGCATGAAAACATGCAGGCAGCCGCCGCGCGCCTCGACACACAGTGCAGTGTGTGGAACCTCAACCATGACGCTGTCGTTGGCTGTTTGCGGATGCACCTCGGGATGCTCGGGCGCGGATTTCTCCAGATGGCTGTAGCGCGCGGCGACTTCGCCGTGAAAATTGGCGAGCGGTGCCGAGGGCGCAAAAGGGTCGACTTCGATCCAGGGTTCGCGCTGTTCTTCAGCCACCCACGGCAATGAACCCAGGGGCAGACGCAAGCCCAGCGATGAATCGCCGGGCACCAGATACAGTCGATCCCGGCGTGTCTGCCACAGTGCGCTATGCCAGTGCCGGGTGTCATAGCGCCACGCCAGCGGTAGTACATAGCCTGTGGGCGTATCAAGACCGCGCGACAGTTTGTTGGCAAGCCGGCCGCGAGCGGAAGGATCATCCAGATCCACCCGTTCGGGGTTGAGGTTCAGCGGGATTTCGGCTTCCTGCAGCAGCGCGGCGAGCGCGTCCTCATACGCGGCCTGGACATAACGCGATGGCAGGCCCAGATAGGGCGTCATGGCTTCGGCAAAGCGCTGGGCATCGCCAACCGTGTGGCCGTAGTCCCGACCGGCTTCGGCCAGCCATGCGTCGTTCTTCCATATGACCTTGCCATCACGTCGCCAATAGAGGCCGAGCGCCCAGCGCGGCAAGGGCTCACCGGGATACCATTTGCCCTGCCCGGTATGCAGCAACGCGCCCGCCGGAAGTTTTTGCTTCAGCCGCCTGACCAGCACCTCGGCTCGCTCGCGTTTGTGCGTTCCGAGTGCATCGGTGTTCCATTCTGGTGCTTCCATATCGTCGATGGAAACAAAGGTGGGCTCGCCGCCGTGGGTGAGGCGCACGTCCTGCTGTACCAGCTTTTCATCGACCGCGTGACCGAGCGCCAGAATCGCCGCCCACGCGTCATCCGCATACGGCAGGGTGACGCGCGGATCTTCAAGGATGCGGGTGACGGTGTTGGAAAAGCTGAATTCGACCTCGCACGGGTCGGTCATGCCGTCGATCGGCGCAGCGGACGAGGGCTGTGGCGTTGCCGCAAGCGGAATGTGGCCTTCACCCGCAAACAGGCCCGAAGTCGGGTCGAGTCCGACCCAGCCTGCGCCCGGCAGATACACCTCGGCCCAGGCGTGCAAGTCGGTGAAATCGTGTTCGGGGCCGGATGGGCCGTCGAGCGATTTTTCGTCGGCGGTGAGCTGTACCAGATAGCCCGACACGAAACGTGCCGCCAGGCCCAGATGGCGCAGGATCTGCACCAGCAGCCAGGCCGTGTCGCGGCACGAGCCGAGCGCCTTCTCCAGCGTTTCTTCGCAGCTCTGGATACCGACTTCCATGCGCACGGTATAGGCGATGCCGTGTTGCAGACGCTGGTTCAGCGCGACCAGAAAATCATTGGATTGAATCCGTTCGCGCGGCACCTCGGCCAGCCACGCGGCGAGCCGTTCGCCCGCAGGTTCGGTTTCAAGATAGGGGGTGAGCTCGCGTTGCAGTGACGCACCATAGTCGAATGGCCAGTGCTGGGCGCTTTCCTCGATGAAGTAATCGAAGGGGTTGATCACCGTCATGTCGGCAATCACTTCGACGTCGACCGAGAATTCACGCGTGGCTTCAGGGAAGACCAATCGTGCGAGGTAATTACCGAACGGGTCCTGCTGCCAGTTGATGAAGTGTTTCTCTGGCGTGATTTTCAACGTGTAGGCCAGAATCGGCGTACGCGAGTGTGGCGCCGGGCGCAGCCGCACCACATGCGGGCTCAGGGTGACGCGGCGGTCGAACTTGTAGTGCGTGGTGTGGCGGATGGCGACGTGGATGCTCATAACGACAGTCAGTATAGGGACTGTCTGTTACAAGCAAGGGATGCGCCAGGTTGGGTGAGCAGTGAGCTGGGGATGGCCACGAAATTCCGCTTACTGCTCACCGTTCACCCCCTCACCCCCGCATCTGCCCGCTATTATTGGTGGCCACTACCTGTAGCGGCTGCGGTTGGCTTTCCCATTCGAACGGCGGCAGGTTGTTCAACGCCTGGCGCAAGCCTTCGTTCCAGGCTTCGCCGAGGGCACGGTAGTAGGGATGGTCTTCGGATAGCAGCAGGCGGCGACCGCCGTCGAGAGCATCCGCGTTGTAGAGAAGCAGTTCGACCGGCGGGCCGACGGTGAGGTTGGAGCGGATGGTCGAGTTGATCGATACCAGCGCGCAGCGAGCTGCCTGCTCCAGCGGCGTGTCGGGGCGGATGACGCGGTCGAGGATGGGTTTGCCGTATTTGGTTTCGCCGATCTGCAGGAAGGGATGTGCGCTCGATTCGTGGATGTGGTTGCCCTGCGGATAGATCAGGTAGATCTCTGGCGCATGGCCGGCGATCTGGCCGCCGAAGATGAAGGTGGCTTCGAAACTGGTGTTGGCGGTGTCGCGCGCGGTCTGGGTACGCTGTACATCGGCCGAGACGTTGCCGACGTAGTCGGCCGCTTCGCTCATTGAATGCACGCTGGACAGACAGGGCTGAATGCCCAGTCGGCAATCGTCGCGCAGGTGCTTGACCACGCTTTGCGTGGTGGCGAGGTTGCCCGCCGCCAGCAGCACAAACATGCGATCGCCCGGCTGCACGAAGGTGTGCATCTTGGAATAGGTGCTGACATGGTCGATGCCAGCGTTGGTAAGCGAGTCGGAGGCGAAAACCAGTCCGCTGTCGGTCTTGATGGCGACGCAGTAAGTCATGGCGTGGGGATGTCTTTTCAGTCGGTCTTCATCGTGCCTGTTTTCGGCTTCTGACTCAAGAGCAGCTGCTCCGCGAGCGCGCCCAAATACACATACAGGCCCAGGCCGATCAGCAGCCCGACTGCCGCCGCCATCATCCACACGCCGTCGAGCACGTGCTCGCCGTCGCCGACGGCGGATTTGAACATCAGCAGCAGGCCTTCGATCGATACCGCGATCAGGATGGCCGCCATGAAGCGCGTGATGGTGCGCCGCGTCGAGCTGTGGCGATAGACATCCTTATGCATCAGCACTTCCTCTTCGAGGATGGTTTTTCCGAGGTCGAATACCGCCAGCCCCAGGGTCAGGAAAATGATCACGCCGAAGGGTTTCAGATGCAGATTGGCGCCGCCGGCTGCACTGAAAATTTCGGTTAATTCGATCAGTGCGGCATAGCCCAGCAGCCCCACCACCGCAAACAGGCCGGCGACGATGACGCTGTACACGCCCTTGAAAAACGGTACGAAGCGCTTGCGCGAGGCGTCGCCCATGAGGAATGCGACCGCCTCGGCCAAGTCGATATCGAGCACCAGATAACCGGCTTCCTGGCCATGGTGGATACGCACGATGGCCGTGATGCAGAGCAGCCCGCTGCCGTTGGAGAGATAGGGCGCGGTGATCGCCACGCCTTCCGGCTGGGCGTGCGCCAGCACGAAATACGGACGTTGGGCGCGATTCGATCCTTGTCCCTGCCCGCCCGCCGGGTGCCCCTTGCGCACTGGCAGGTTAGGCGTGAGTTGTACGCCGGTGGCGTCCAGCAGATACAGCAGATCGACGAAGGGATAATGCTCTCCCGCGCAGCGCACCGCTTCGTCGCGCGCGCTGGCATCGTCGAACAGCGCCGGGCTGGCAATCCCGGTGACGATAGACGCGATCAGATCGTAAAGCGCGTGCCGGTACTCCTCATACCGTTCGATGACCGCGAGATAGCTGGGGCTCGCCATTGAGCGGTCAGGCCGCCTCCTGCGGCCGCATCTGGATGCTTCTACCGCATATCGGCGCCAGGCTGCACTCGCTCACCTGCCCGCAAATGGACAGCCTGTCCGGAAATGGGATGCGTCTCATGGGCATGGGTGATTATTCCAATTCCAGTTAGGAGCGACTGTATTTCGTAGGGTGCGCTATACGCACCGTGATTGTTGGTGCGCATAGCGCACGATATTCATTGGTTGTTGCAGTTTCTATTGCATATGGGAATTACTTTCCAAACCAGCGTGCGCTGGGCGCGTCCAGAAATTCACAAGCCGGAAGGTAATGGCTGCCGTCGCAGGAAAAATTCAGCCCGACCAGACCGTTGATGAGGTTGAGCGATCCGGCGCGCAGATATATCTGTTCGTCTGAAAAACGCAGGATGCGGAACATTTCCAGCACCGGACGGATGTGCTGCGGCGCCACGACGGCCTCGACCGGGTAGTGGGTCTGCGGACAATCGTGGCAGGGCGTGGCATTCAGCAACTCGTCCACCGACAGCACCCGATAGCGGTGGGGGTCGGAGTACAACCACAGGGTGACCCGGCTGCTGGAGAAATGCAGCTTGGCGTGGAACACGCCGTGCTGGCACATGAGTTTTTCGATCTGGGCGAAGGTCTCGTTGAACTGGTCGTCCATCGCCGAGCGTACGCGGCATTGCTCGAACAGCCCACCCCGGATGACGGGATCGCCGCGGTACTGCCTCCAGCGAGAATCCGGGTCAGGCGGCATGGGATCGGGTTACGCGGCCTCCTTGGGCCGCATCTGGCGGCTGTAGAGGAATTCCAGCACCTTGCTGCGCAGGTCGTGATAGCGCGGGTCGTGCGCCAGTTGCAGGCGTTCGCGCGGGCGCGGCAGGTCGACCGTGAGGATCTCGCCGATGGTGGCGGCCGGGCCGTTGGTCATCATCACGATGCGGTCGCTCAATAACACCGCCTCGTCGACGTCGTGGGTGACCATGATGACCGTGCTTTGCGTCGCCGCGACGATCTTCAACAGCTCGTCCTGCAGGTGGGCGCGGGTCAGGGCGTCGAGGGCGCCGAAAGGCTCGTCCATCAGCAGCACTTTCGGCTCCATCGCCAGCGCGCGCGCAATGCCGACGCGCTGCTTCATGCCGCCGGAGATTTCGCCCGGCAGCTTGGTCGCGGCGTGGGTCAGGCCCACCAGTTCCAGCGCAGCGTGGGTGCGTGCCTTCAGTTGCGCTTTGGATTCGCTCCTGCCGAACACTTTTTCCACCGCGAGGTAGACATTCTCGAATGCGCTGAGCCAGGGCAGCAATGAGTGGTTCTGGAACACCACCCCGCGCTCCGGCCCCGGTCCCTTGATCTCCTTGTTGGCGAGCAGCAGCACGCCGTCGGTGGCGTCGAGCAGGCCGGCCACCAGATTCAGCAGCGTCGACTTGCCGCAGCCGGAGTGGCCGATCAGCGCGATGAACTCGCCCTGGTTGACGTGGAGGTCGATGCCGGTGAGGGCGGTGAACTTGCCTTTCTTGGTGTTGAACACCATCGAGGCGTTTTCGATCTGGACGTAGCTTTGCATCTTGAATTCTCCGTGAGGGGTGAGCAGCGGGCGTAGGTTGGGTTGAGCTTGCGAAGCCCAAGGTGGCTGCTGTTGGGCTTGTCATCCCAACCTACGTGGTTGCCCTGTCAGTCGTAACTAAACCGCTTGGCCAGCAGCATCAGCCCCTGCTCGAGCAGCAGCCCGACGATGCCGACGACGAAGATGGCGATGATGATGTGGGCGACGTTGAGGTTGTTCCATTCGTCCCACACCCAGAAGCCGATGCCGACGCCGCCGGTGAGCATTTCAGCCGCAACGATGACCAGCCAGGCCACGCCGATTGCCAGCCGCACGCCGGTGAGCACATAGGGCAGCACCGCCGGGAACAGGATCTTGGTGAACACCTTGAACTCGGACAGGTTGAGCACGCGTGCGACGTTCAGGTAGTCCTGCGGGATGCGCTGCACGCCGGCGGCGGTGTTCAGCACCATCGGCCAGATGCTGGAGATGAAGATCACCCAGATCGACGCCGGCTC
>DATMWS010000023.1:0-14117 GCA_035562135.1 Thiobacillus sp.
CTATCGTTGTTGGCAAACCCGCACGCCGTATGATGAGTCCACCTACTTGAATTCGCTCAAGCGCCGCGGCTCGCCGTTGCTCAATTCGGTCGGGGTGAATGCTCAAATTACTTGACTGTCGGCCTCAGGGCGTGGGTTGGGCTTCACGGTCACTTACCAAATAGCCCGGACATCGCAGCAAACACAAAGACAACTGCAACTATTGCACCGGCAATAACAGCAAGCCCTGACCGAAACAGCAAGTTGGCGCCCAGCTTTGATTCGGAAACCTTGCTGGCTCGATATTTCAGCACTGCGACGACACAAATAACTGCGCCAACCACGAGCAGTGCAACTGGATTGAACATAAGAGTAAGGAGCGCGCTTAGAAATAACAGCGCGATGGGTATGGCAACATTTTTGTTCATGGCGATCCTATGGCGACGCCCAACGTAAAGTTGAGGGGCGCGCCGCTTTTGGCGCGTCCCTCTCGAACGTAATGTTATAAGTAATTAACACTGTACTTAACTTGGATAAAATCATTTGGGAATGCTGATGCCTTAGCATTTTCAAGCTTTACATTTTTATTGATTTTTCCAAAAAGTGGAATCCCTTCACCTAAAAGTACTGGGACTTTTGTAATGGTCATTTCATTAATGAGTTTGAGGTTAATAAAAGATGTAATCGTTGAACCGCCATCGATGTACGCATGTTTAAGGCCACAGCTCTCTAACTTTATAATTAAATCTTGAATGTCGCCTGAGTACATTTCAACTTTTCCACGTAGATTTACGGGCGGCTCTTTCACTGTATTACTTAACACAACAATACGCATATCACCGTAAAACCATTGATCAGAGGTTAAATTCATGTTGGAAATCATTTCCATACACTTGCGCCCCATAATCATACAATCTACGGAATCCATATAAGACTGAAAACCCATATCTTCAGAGCCCATATCGGCTTCCAAGTTGCCTGCTGTATGAAGCCAGTCAACACCTCCATCAGATGTTGCGATATACCCATCGGCACTTGTTGCTATATATACAGAACATTTCATATTTCTATTCCTTGGCACCAAGCTAGAGATTACTTATAACGTTTAAGGTAAGGGGCGCGCCGCTTGCGGCGCGTCCCAGCGACCGAAGGGAGCAAACTTGACCGCAAGGTTAGGGCCATATTGGGCCACCGGCCTCACCGCGGAGCCATGCCTTTAGAGTTTCAATCTTTTGCTCGTATGCGCGTGGCGCCAAATCCATGCTTCGATCCCAACGGTCGGAGGCTAGAAGGTCTTCAAGTTCGGCGATGCGTGCAATACATGCGTCTTTATCTTTGAGTTCCGTCCACGTATCCCGGGCATAGCACAAACGCCAGAAGGGGGCATCAGGTTCTGCCTCAATGACCTGAGTGAATAATTGTTCAAAGGCTTCTCGATTACCGATGCTCGCCTCGTGCCTTGCCCACTCTGCAAGGTAGAACGAAGGGGGGAGCACGGAACCAGGTTGCGCCGCCTTTTCGACACATACGCGGTACAGGTCGCGGGCACGTTCGTAGTCTCCTTCCAGCCAAGCATCAGACGCTTGTCGGGATTCAGCAGGTTCACGTGGCGTGCTCGTCATATGGCTCTAACGTAAAGTTGAGGGGCGCCGCGCTTTTGCGGCGTCCCGCTCGAACGACAGGTTAGAACTTGCTACCAATAGAGATGCAATTTCCATTACTTGCACCACTGCATTTCGCAAGGAACACCATCATTGTTTCCGTCCATTTTTACACCAGGACAATTCCTTAAGAAAAATGTTGCTTCCTCACATGAGGTCATTTGGGAACAATGAACCCTGCCATCACATTTATAACTAGCCGATGGCGGAGTTGAGGCTATCTCAGGTTTGCGTTCTGGCATAGCTTCAGTAATGACGAGAGCTTCCTGTTGTTCATTGGCCTGTGCAACATTATGGCTTTCATACCTTGCATACCCCTTCCATGCAAGGACACCAACAATTAACAGGATGATAATTTTCTTCATAGGCTCCTCAATTGTTCCGAAAGTTCTAACGTTAAGTAGACACCTGTACAGGTGTATATCCAAAAATCCAATAGGTGTATAACACGCTTTGTTTCATGGCAACCTATTGTTCTAATTGAAGATGGTCTTTAATAGGGGACGAAGATGCAAACCGATAACACACCGCTAGCCCAACCTCCCAAACTGCTTGACCAGGTGCGCGACCGAATCCGGGTCAAGCATTACAGCATCCGCACAGAAACGCAATATGTTCAGTGGGTTAAGCGTTTTATCCTGTTCCATGACAAGAAACATCCCAGGGATATGGGCGCGCCCGAGGTTGAGGCGTTTCTGACGCATCTGGCGGTGGAAGGCAATGTGGCGGCTGCCACGCAAAACCAGGCACTGTCGGCCTTGCTGTTTTTGTACCGGGAGGTGCTGGGGATCAACCTGCCGTGGCTGGATAACGTCACGCGCGCCAAGCGTCCGCAACGCATGCCAGTGGTTTTGACGCGCGAAGAGACGCATGCAGTGCTGGATCGCATGGCGGGGGGTTATGGCCTGATGGCGCGTTTGCTCTATGGCACAGGGATGCGCCTGATGGAGTGCGTGAGACTGCGGGTGAAGGATGTGGATTTCGCACGCCGCGAAATTTTGATCCGCGATGGCAAGGGGGCAAAGGATAGGGTGACGATGTTGCCGGATTCTGTGGTGTCGGTTTTGCAGTCGCATTTGCAGCAGCGGCGGGCGCTGTTTGATGACGATATCCAGGCGGGGAAATCGGCGGTGTATATGCCGGATGCGCTATCGCGCAAATATCCCAACTCGCCCACCGAGTGGGGCTGGCAGTATATTTTTCCATCGGGCAGTTACTCGATTGACCCGCGCAGCGGGGCAGAGCGCCGGCATCATCTCGATGAAAAGCTGTTGCAGCGTGCGATGAAGCGGGCGGTGCAGGCTTCAGGCTTGGTCAAGCCCGCCACGCCGCATACCCTGCGCCATTCGTTTGCGACACATTTGCTGGAAGCCGGGTACGACATCCGCACGGTGCAGGAACTGCTCGGCCACAAGGATGTGTCGACGACGATGATTTACACCCATGTGTTGAACAAGGGCGGGCGCGGGGTGACCAGTCCGCTGGACCGGCATTGAAGGAACCGGTGCCGTTGGACGGGTTCTGATAGGCAGGACGACGTCGGAGACAATCTGTGATGGCAAACATCCCGAATATCACGCGCCGCAGGTTGTTGGGTACCATCGCGGCGGCGCCCCTGCTGGGGCCGGCGATCGGGCGGGCGCAGCAGGCTCGCCCCGCCACCCGGGCCATCCCGTCGAGCGGCGAGGCGGTGCCGCTGGTCGGCCTCGGCAGCTGGATCACCTTCAATGTCGGCAACGACCGCGCCGCACGCGACGCCAGCGCCGAAGTGATGCGCAACTTTTTCCTGGCGGGCGGACGTCTGATCGACAGCTCGCCGATGTATGGCTCGGCACAGGAAGTCATCGGCTACGGCCTGAAAAAATTCGGGCGCCCGGCCAACCTGTTCGCCGCCGACAAGGTGTGGATTGCCGACGGCGAGGCAGGCCGCGCCCAGATCGAGAAGTCGCGCCAGCTGTGGGGCATTCCGCGCTTCGACCTGATGCAGGTGCACAACCTGCTGTCATGGCAGGCGCACCTGCCGACGCTGTTCGCCATGAAGGCGGCGGGCCAGTTGCGCTATGTGGGCATCACCACTTCGCACGGCCGCCGTCACGGCGAGATGGAGCAGATCATGGCCAGCCAGCCGCTGGATTTCGTGCAACTGACCTACAACTTCATCGACCGCGAGGTGGAGCAGCGCCTGCTGCCGCTTGCGCGGGAACGCGGCATCGCCGTCATCGTCAACCGGCCGTTCCAGCAAGGGTCGCTGTTGCGCAGACTTGAACGCCATCCGCTGCCGCCGTGGGCGGCCGAAATTGACTGCAGCAGTTGGGCGCAGTTCGCCCTCAAGTTCATCATCTCGCATCCGGCCGTCACCTGCGTGATTCCGGCCACCACCCGCGTCGACCACGTGCGGGAAAACATGGGCGCGGCATCCGGGCGTCTGCCGGATCAGGCCATGCGCGCGCGCATGGCCGCATTCGTGGACAGGCTCTGATGTCGGAGTGGTGGACCTACGGCCCGCGCGATCTGCTGATGTTTTCGGCGCAGACGTATTACCGGCTGTTCGAGCGCTACAACCTCGACCTGTGGCCGCTGCAGATTCTTGCGCTTGTGCTTGGTGCCGCCGTGCTGGTGCTGTGGTGGCGCGACGGCGATCGGGCAGGGCGCGCCATCGCCGTGATCCTGGCAGTGTGCTGGCTGTGGGTCGCCTGGGGATTCCACTGGCAGCGCTACGCGAGCATCAACTTGGCCGGGAGCTATTTCGCGCTGGCCTTCGTTGTCCAGGCCCTGCTGTTGTTGTGGCTGGGAGTCGTGCGGGGCCGGCTCACGCCTGTACCGGCCACTCGTCTGCAGCAGCGCGCCGGCCTCGTCCTGTTTCTGTTTGCTCTGCTGATTTTTCCCCTGATGGGTCCGCTGCTGGGCAGAAGCTGGACGCAGGCCGAAGTGTTCGGCATGGCGCCCGATCCGACGGCACTGGCGACACTCGGCATTCTGCTGTTCGCCGGCGCGCGGCCGGTGTGGGGGCTTTTTCCGATTCCCGTGGCCTGGTGCCTGATCAGCGGCGCCACCCTGTGGGCGATGGAATCGCCCGACTTTGCGGTCGTTCCGCTCGCAGCGCTGCTGGCAGTTCTTCTAGCAGTTGGTGGAGCCTTGATGGTTGCGTGGTCGAAGCGGTCAAGCAGGTGATCGATCGAGTTTCCGGCCTACCGATGCAGGTTCACCAGCCGGCATTGACGCGGGAACAAGCAGTCAGGTGAAGTGCCGTGTTATGCCGCTTAAGACGCAATCGTAAATCGAACTTCACGGGGAAGGCCGCGCAAAAGAAGCGAGGTGGGTCTTGCTGTTACTGCGCTACAACATGGCGAGACCTGCCCCCCGTAATTAGTTTGTCGAAAATCTTTACACATCTGCCACATATAGAAAATACGAATTTTATAATTAATTGTAATATAAGCTTAATTTTCAGATGGTGTGGTTATTGCTTAGGATGCTTAGTGTCAGTTAATTAATCGAACTTGCACAATTACATTATTTGTATAATTAAAAAAAGAGATCAGCATGAAAAACGCCCCCGAGCATGAAAAAAGTACACGCAATGCCAGTTCAATGAAGTTGTTGTCGGCTCTGGCATTGGTTGGGATTTGCGGTGTCTCCCCGGTATGGGCCACACCATTGCTGGGTCCGGATTTGGCGAGCTTTACAGTTCTGGGTGCCACGACGGTGACCAATGTTTCCCCGAGCACCATCGTGGGAAATGTCGGTGTCTGGTCAAGCGGTGGTGCGAATGCAATCACGGGCTTCCTCTCCAATCCTGGCGTTCCGGCGTCGGACCCGCAGGTGACAGCAGGACTCGTGCACGCGGGCACCACATCGGGGACCCCGAATGCGATGCAGGCTCAGGCTGAACTCACCACCGCGAGAAATAATCTTGCATCTCTGGGGCAAGGTACCGTATTGGGACTTGCGGACCTGATTGGACTCACGCTCTATCCGGGCGTCTATACAGTTCAAGCGGGAACTACCAATTTGTCAGGGGCGCTCACTCTCGACGGCCAGGGCAACGCCAACGCGGCCTGGGTTTTCCAGATGGATAGCACGCTGATAACCTCGCCCAACTCGGTCGTGAATGTGGTCAATACTGGTGCAGGTGCCGGCGTGTATTGGAATGTCGCCAGCTCCGCGACCATCGATGTAAACACTACATTCATGGGGAACATTCTCGCGCTCACCAGCATCAGCATATTGGACTTCTCAACAGATGTTTGCGGTAGAGCCTTGGCGGATACTGGTGCCGTGACGTTGATTCAAAACAGCCTCTCCGGCATTTGCACGGGCGCTCTGGCTGGCAGCAACGGCTTGAGCGGCGGCCTTGATGTTACAAGTACACCAAGCGGCCCGGATGTGGTTACCTTCCTTCCGTACGCCCCCGTAAACGGTGGCGGGACCGTACCCGAGCCGGCCACGCTGGCGCTGCTGGGGCTCGGACTCTTGGGACTCGGGTTTAGTCGACGTCGCCACGGCTGAGATCAACCGCTCTCCACGACAGACCCCGCTGCGGCGGGGTCTTTTATTTCGTGGGAACGAAATAATCCGGACCGGCAGAAAAAAGTCACGATATTCGCCCCCTAAACAAATTTAAAACGGCAGGATAAAAACCGTTGACCTCACTCTGTGTACTTGCTGACCGGTCGCCCCGGCTCTTTTGCCGTAGATTACACTGCCCCCTGTAGGCGCTTTGCCAAAGGCGTTCAGGAAAGCGAATGACAGACCAAACATCAATTACTCGACCCTCACAACTAAAAGACGCTGAAGATGCCGACTTTATGCGTGGCGCGCTGGAACTGGCCCGCCAGGGCCGGGACGCGGGCGAGGTGCCGGTGGGGGCGCTGGTGGTGTGCGGCGGCGAGATCGTCGGGCGCGGCTACAACCAGCCGATTTCCAGCCACGACCCGACGGCGCATGCCGAGGTGATGGCGCTGCGCGATGCGGCGGGGCGGCTGGGCAACTACCGGCTGGTGGGCTGCACGCTGTATGTGACGATGGAACCGTGCGTGATGTGCGCGGGGGCGATCCTGCATGCGCGGGTGGCGCGGGTGGTATACGGCGCGCGCGAATACAAGACCGGCGCGCACGGCAGCATCATCGATGTGTTTGCCGAGCCGCGGCTCAACTATCATTGCGAGATCACCGGCGGGGTGCTGGCGGACGAATGCGCGGCGATGATCTCGGGCTTTTTCGAGGCGCGCCGGCAGCAGAAAAAGGAGGCAGTGCAATGAGCGACCTGGTGATCGAGGTGGACATTCGCTTGCAGCAGTTGTACCTGTGGGAGCCTTTTCCGGATGGCGACATGCTGATCCGGCAGTATCCGGTTTCCACCGCAGCCAACGGGGCGGGGGAGCAGAACGGCAGCTATGGCACGCCACGCGGGCGGCACCGCATTGCGGAGAAGATCGGCGCCGGCGCGCCGCTGTGTGCCGCATTCAAGGCACGCGAACCGACCGGCGAAATCTGGACGCCGGAACTGGACGCCGAGAACCCGGGGCGCGACTGGATCCTGACGCGGATTCTGTGGCTGGATGGGCTGGAGCCGGGCAAGAACCAGGGCGGCACGGTGGACACCCACAACCGCTATATCTACATCCACGGCACCCATGAGGAACACAAGATCGGCACGCCGGCGTCGCACGGCTGCATCCGCATGAAGAATGCGGAGGTGGCGGAGCTGTTCGACCTGGTGAAGGTGGGGACGGAGGTCCGGATTTCGTAGGGATCAAGCCTTCGGCAGGCCTGTCCCGAGTGCGTCAAGGGACTCAGGGCGAAGCGGCCTAAGTGGCCGCTCGTGGCGAGTCAGGCGGCTGGCGCCGCAAAATTGCTTTGGTAAGCCTGGTGCGCAAGGCGTTGCGCGCTTGCGCCTTCGCGGTGCCGATCGGTCTTATCGTCTTTGCACGGCTGGCCGCGGCTGGGCGTTGGTGTCCTTGTGGCGGAAGTTGATGCGACCTTTGGTGAGGTCGTAGGGCGACATTTCGATGGTGACCTTGTCGCCGGCCAGGATGCGGATGCGGTGCTTGCACATTTTGCCGGAGGCGTAGGCGGTGATCTCGAAACCGTTGTCCAGGGTGACGCGGAAGCGGGTTTGCGGCAGCACTTCGCTGACGACGCCTTCCATTTCTACAAGTTCTTCTTTTGCCATGTTTTGATTCCTCATGCTTGGCCGATGGTGCGACGAGGCCGTGCACCGGCGTGGGGGTGTGCGAAAGTCTCAGTGGGAACTGCGGCAGCCGCCGCCGGGATTGCGTGGCGTGGAAGCTAATGAGGAGAGCCGACAAGATGCCCGCCAGGGGCCGGAGGGACAAACCAAAAGACCAATTCGTTTAAACAGTATGGGGGGCATGGCCCGTCTTGGCAAGGAAGGTGGCATGCGTCCGCTGTGGGCTTGGGCTGCGGCGGCTTGCTCGGCCGCCGGGATGGATCAAGCCGCCGACACGTGTTCCTTGAGCGTCCACGGGATATAAAGCTTGTCGCACAACTTCCGGGCGCGGGTCGCTGTCGTTTGCAAAGGTCAGCCCGGCAGTTGAGTGGCAGTTTCCAAGCCCGGGGCGGATTCGATATGCAGGGTGCGGGTGGGGAAGGCGATTTCCGCGCCGCGAGCCTGGATGATGGCCGCGATTTTCAGCAGCACATCCTGTTTGACCTCATGGTACTGCACCCACTCGACGGTTTTGGTGAAGGTGTAGATGAAGAAATCCAGCGACGAGGCGGCAAACTGGTTGAAGTTGACGATCAGCGTGGCGCCGGTATCGATCTTGGGGTGGGCCTGCAGCATGGCCTTCACGTCGGCAACGATGGCGGTCATTTTATCGAGATCGGTATAGCGGATGCCGATGGTTTCCTTGATGCGCCGGTTGGTCATGCGCGAGGGGTTTTCCACCACGATGGTGGTGAACAGGGCGTTGGGCACATAAATCGGATTCTTGTTGAAGGCGCGCACGCGCGTGTGGCGCCAGCCGATGTGTTCCACCGTGCCTTCGATCTGCTTGTCCGGCGAACGGATCCATTCACCCACCGCAAACGGACGGTCCAGATAGATGGTCAGGCCGCCGAAGAAGTTGGCCAGCATGTCCTTGGCGGCAAACCCCACTGCAATGCCGCCGATGCCGCCGAAGGCCAGCACGCCCGAAACGCTGAACCCCAGGGTTTGCAGGATGACCAGGGCGGCGATGATGACAACCGTGAACCGGCCCAGTTTGGAAAGGGCATCGACCGTGGTGCGATCCATCGCATCCCTTGTCGCCGTGCTGCGGGCAAGGAGGGTGCGGGAGGCCTGACTGATCAGCCGCATCAGAAACCAGGCCAGCGCGGCAATGATGACCGTGTCCCGGGCGGGGATGACGAAATCCGCGAGGGGCATGCCGCTGTGCTTGTGCACGATCTGGATGGAGAAGGCCACGCCTGTCACCCACAGGATGAGCGTCAGGGGTTTGCGGGTGGCCTTGATCAGGGCGTCGTCCCAAACGGTCGCGGTACGGGCGGCGACCTTCTCGATATGGCGCAGCAGGTAGTAGGCGACGATGTTGATGGCGACGACGGCAACAATCACCGTCAGCACCTGGGGAAGCCAGGATGCAGCCAGGATGGAAAGACCGAATTGCTGTGCCAGATCGTTCATGAGCGGGGTTTGCTGTGCGGGTAGGTTAGCGGGGAGGAGCAGGGCGTCTGTGGGGATTTTAAGTTGAAAGCCATGATTCATTCTGCCCTTGTTGCTGGCGTGCCCCCATGGCCTCGTGAATTCGCCGCAGCTGCCTGGGCAAACGTTCTGTGGCCTGTCGTTTCCTATACTGAGTTTTTAAAAACCAAGAGGAGTTGAGTCATGAACCAGCGGATTGCAATGCCTTTATTGTTGTTGATGGCCTTGGTGGGAGGCTGCGCAGACATGGGCAGCCTGGGTGGAACGAAATATGGCGAGACGGGTAGCACGGCGGCGAGCCAGTCGGATCGCGACGGCACCATTGCCCAGCTTGAAAACATCGAGGTGGATGACAAGTACAAGCTGGGGGTGGGGACGGCCGTGGGCGCGGTTGCAGGCGGCCTGCTTGGCGCTGGGGTGGGCGACAGCACCACGGCCACGGTGGCAGGTGCGGTATTGGGCGGTGTGGCAGGCACCTATGCCGAGAGCAAAATCGCCAAAAAGGATGCGCAGCGAGTCACCGTCAATATGGTAACCGGGGGGCGCGTAACGATTACGCAGCCGATGGATGGCCGCCTGCGGGAAGGCATGCGCGTGCGCGTTGAAGGCAGCGGCGAGAACGCCCGCGTGGTGCCGCGATAAGACGGTGCAGCTGAGGGCAGTCCTTGAGGTGGTGCACGTTGCAGCGGCGTGTGCCAGCCACCGGGTGCGCCCTGCATGAGGGGTAAGGCGGCGGCAGGCCGGCTTGCGCCAACCGCCGCCGGCCGTTTCTATCGGGCCCGCCCCGCTGCGGTGGCTGCCGGTACCTCGATCAGCTTGCCGCTCTTCACGTCATAGATGTAGCCGTAGATGGGAATGTCGCCGGGCACCAGCGGGTGGTTGCGGATGCGCTGCACGTCCTCGAGCACGCTCTGCTCCTGGTTGGGAATGGTGAGCCAGCTGATGTGCTCGCCCTCGGGCGAACCGCCGCCGCCACCGGCATCGTGCCAGCCGCTGGCATCGACGCTGGCGGTTTTGAGGCTGCTGCGCAGCAGCTTGCGCATGACGTCGTCGGTGAAGGTTTCCATGCCGCAGTCGGTATGGTGGACAACGAACCATTCCCGGGTGCCGAGCAGCTTGTAGGAAATGACCAGCGAACGAATGGCGTCGTCGCTGGCGCGGCCGCCGGCATTGCGGATGACGTGGGCGTCGCCCTCGGCCAGGCCGGCGTATTTGGCCGGGTCGAGGCGGGCATCCATGCAGGTGAGGATGGCAAAACGCCGGCCCGGGGGCATCGGCAGTTGGCCCTTGTCGCCAAAATTGGACACATAGTTCTGGTTGGCAGCCAGGACTTCATCCAGCACGTTGCTCATGGTCATCTCCTTATCCACACTCAACCCGCGATGCGTGAAGCCGGGCGGCGATCGCGGGTTCGGGCCGCCCGCTTGGGTCGCCTGACTAAAGCGGAAGCCCGCTCCAGTCAGGCGCGCGGTTTGGCAAAAATACACTATAGGAAACGGGCTGACCGGAGTGGGTCAGACGGTCTGAGCCAGTGCTTCCACCAAGATGAAATCATTACTGTGTGAGCGTCGGTAAGGCGGTCGGCGCCATTCCGTAACACGACTCGCGTTGTGGCTGCTCAGGTTCTATTCTGAGTAGGGTATCGTTCCTGCGAGGATCAGCCATGAGCCACAAACATGAGAGCCTGCTGCGCGCCATTTTTGAAGGCCCGGTGAGCGGCAATGTCCATTGGCGCGAAGTGGAGTCGATGCTGACGCATCTGGGCGCCAAAGTGGAGCCGCACCACGGCGCGAGCTTCCGCGTGGTGTTGAACGGGGTGGAGGGATTTATCCATCGCCCGCACAACAGCACTACCTGCACCAAACAGGAAATGCGCCATGTGCGCGATTATCTGGTGTCGGCGGGAGTGGGCCCGTCGCCGGCTCAGTCCGGGAATCATCATGAAGCGGGGTAGCCGGCTGATAGCCGGCGTGCTGGCGCTGGCCTTAATCTTGATGCCTGTATGGGCCGTCGCCCAGCAGAACGACACGGTCAGCGGCGACAAGGCCACCGACATGGTGGTGGATGCGGTGGTGATACGGCCGCTTGGACTAGTCACCACGCTGCTCGGTGCGGTGCTGACGGTGGTGGCGCTGCCTTTCACGATCCCCAGCGGCAGCGTGGAAACATCGGCGCGTGAATTGATACTCAAGCCGGCCGAATACACCTTCAAGCGGCCGCTCGGCGATTTCAGCGACAGCAGCGAGGGTGGGCGATGAAGCGTAATAGCCTCATGAAGCGAGGGTGAATTTCCCCAGGGTGTCGGGCGCTTCATCAAAAAAATCTGGCATGGGTGGTTTTTGTTCCTATAGTTTTTCTATGCGTCGCTGACTCATAAAAACGGAGGACTGACATGCAAGTGACTCGAAGACAATTTTTCAGGATCTGCGCAGCGGGGGTCGGCAGTTCAAGTCTGGCGGCGCTGGGTTTCGCACCCGGCGAGGCGCTGGCGGAGGTACGCGCTTTCAAGCTTGCCCGCGCCACCGAAACCCGCAACACCTGTCCCTACTGCTCGGTGGGCTGCGGCATCCTGATGTACAGCCTGGGCGACAAGTCCAAAAATGCCCACACCGAAATCATCCACATCGAGGGCGATCCGGACCATCCGGTGAATCGCGGCACCCTGTGCCCCAAGGGCGCCGGCCTGCTCGATTTCGTGCACAGCCCCAACCGCCTGCAAACCCCGGAATACCGCGCGCCCGGCAGCAAGGAATGGCAGCGCATTTCCTGGGACGATGCCTTCGACCGCATCGCCAAGCTGATGAAGGCCGATCGGGACAAGAATTTCGTAGCCACCAACCCGGACGGCGCGACCGTGAACCGCTGGACCACCACCGGTTTTCTGGCCGCTTCCGCCTCCAGCAACGAAACCGGCTATCTGACGCATAAAGTCGTCCGCAGCATGGGGATGCTCGCATTCGATAACCAAGCACGTGTCTGACACGGCCCCACGGTGGCAAGTCTTGCCCCGACGTTTGGCCGAGGAGCGATGACCAACCATTGGGTTGACATCAAGAACGCGGACCTGGTGCTGATCATGGGCGGCAATGCCGCCGAAGCGCACCCATGCGGCTTCAAGTGGGTGACCGAGGCGAAGGCGCACCGCAAGGCGCGCCTGATTGTGGTCGACCCGCGCTTCACCCGCTCGGCCGCGGTGTCCGATTTTTATGCGCCGATCCGCGCCGGTTCCGATATCGCCTTTCTGGCCGGGCTCATCAATTACCTGCTGTCGAACGACAAGATTCATCACGAATACGTGAAGAACTACACCGACTTCAGCTTCCTGGTGAACGAGGCGTATACCTTCGAGAACGGCCTGTTCTCCGGCTACGACGCGGAGAAGCGCAAGTACGACAAGTCCACCTGGGGCTATCAGATCGGCGAGGACGGCTTCGCCAAAACCGATCCGACGCTGCAGGACCCGCGTTGCGTCTACCAGCTGATGAAGGCGCATTACAGCCGCTATACGCCAGACATGGTGTCCACCATCTGCGGCACGCCGAAGGAGGCCTTCCTCAAGGTGTGCGAGATGATCGCCGAAACCTCGGCGCCCAACAAAACCATGACCATCATGTATGCGCTGGGCTGGACGCAGCACTCGCAGGGTTCGCAGATGATCCGCACCGGTGCCATGGTGCAGCTGCTGCTGGGCAACATCGGCGTGGCGGGCGGCGGCATGAACGCGCTGCGCGGGCACTCCAATATCCAGGGGCTGACCGATCTGGGGCTGCTGTCCAACCTGCTGCCGGGCTACATGACGCTGCCGGGCGAGAAGGAAGTGGACTACCCGGCCTACATCGACAAGCGGGCCACCAAGCCGCTGCGCCCGGGCCAGCTCTCCTACTGGCAGAACTACGGCAAGTTCCACGTCAGCACCATGAAGGCCTGGTATGGCGACGCCGCCACCGCGGAAAATAACTGGTGCTACGACTGGCTGCCCAAGCTCGACAAGCCCTATGACATCCTGCAGGTGTTCGAGAACATGAACAACGGCCTGGTCAATGGCTATGTCTGCCAGGGCTTCAATCCGCTGGCGTCGGCGCCGTGCAAGGTCAAGGTGTCGGGTGCGCTGGCCAAGCTGAAATTCCTCGTCACCATAGACCCGCTGGCAACCGAAACCTCGGAGTTCTGGCAGAACCACGGCGAATACAACGACGTCGACCCCACCAAGATCCAGACCGAGGTGTTCCGCCTGCCGTCGACCTGCTTTGCCGAGGAGGACGGCAGCCTGGTCAATTCCGGGCGCTGGCTGCAATGGCACTGGAAGGGCGCGGAACCCCCTGGCGATGCGCTGTCGGATCAGGAAATCATGGCCGGCATCTTCCTCAGGATCCGCGCGCTGTACAAAAAGGACGGCGGCGCCTTCCCCGATCCGATTCTGAACCTGAGCTGGAAACACAAGATCCCGGCCTTCCCCTCGCCGGAAGAACTGGCGAAGGAGTTTTCCGGCAAGGCACTCAAGGACGTGCTGGATCCGAAGGACCCGACCAAGGTGCTGGTCAAGGCAGGCGAGCAGCTCAACGGCTTCGCCGAGCTGCGCGACGACGGCTCGACTGCCTGCGGCTGCTGGATCTTCGCCGGCGCCTGGAGCGAGAAGGGCAACCTGATGGCGCGGCGCGACAATGCCGATCCCTTCGGCATCGGCCAGACCCTGAACTGGGCCTTCGCCTGGCCGGCCAATCGGCGCATTCTCTACAACCGCGCTTCCTGCGATCCGGCCGGCAAGCCCTACGACGCCACCCGCAAGCTGATCGGGTGGGATGCTGGGG
>DATMWS010000024.1:0-28370 GCA_035562135.1 Thiobacillus sp.
AGTGATAGATCGAAAACAGGTTGACATCGATGCGCCACGCCAGCGCGGTGGCGGCAGCCAGACTGCCGATGCACAGGATGGCTACCCAGGCTATGTCAGGGCGCTGGAAATTGGGAGCTTCCCGATACAGCATCTGCAGAAATGGTTTTGGGGAGGCGGCATGCGGCACGCACCCGCTGCAAAACGCCGGCAGCATCAGCAGCTGGTGCAGGCCCAGCGACAGCAGACCCAGCAGGCCGATGATGAAGACATAGGGCATCACCTGGGCAGCGAGATCGCGCCAGGTTTCGCGGGTGTCGCCCGAGGTTTTCGCGCCGCGCCCCAGCAACACGCCGGCTGCGGTGGACAGTACCCAGGTGACGCCGCCGGCAGCGACGAACCATTCGTTGGCCCAGCGGAAAAACGCCGGGGCAATGAAGACGATGCTGAACAGGGCCGCCCACACCAGCGAGGCCAGCAGCACCCAGCCGCCGAGGCGCGCCCACCATTCGCGCGAGTCGTGCGAGAAATAGCGCCCCATCAGGCCGATGTGGCCGACCACGGTGAGCGAATAGAACTTCAGCAGCAGGGCGGTGGCCAGCGCCGACGCGATCCACGAGCCGCTATCACGGTGGATGCCGCGCGGGATGAGCTGCGTCACTTCGGCAAAGGCCGCCAGCAGCAGCCCCCCCAGCGCGCCTGCCAGCATGGCATAGACGGCCATCTCGACAACGCGGCCCGGGGTGAACTGCGGCTGGTTGCGATTGAGTCGGCCGAGGAAACGGCCTAGCGCCCAGCCCAGCAGCCAGGGTGGAACATAAACCAGCATGCCCCACAGCACCCAGCCGACGAGCGAAATCCTGTCCAGAAACGGCGCGCCGACATAAAACCCATATGCAATCAGCCAGGCGGACAGCAGCGCGGGCAGCACAACCAGCACCAGCACCCCGGCCTGGCGGGTGTAGAAGGGCCGGTCCTTGAATGCGCCGCGGCTGCCCAGGTTGAGGCCGATGAACAGCATGGCGATGGCGATGCAGATGACGCCGCCGCCGAACAGCGGCAGCAGGCTGGCATGGGCCTCGGGATCGGTACCTTCCCAGCCGGTGAGCCAGCGGGCGAACCACACCAGCAGGCGCGGCAGCAGCAACAGCCCGCCCAGCGCCAGCAGCAGCAGGGTGAGGTTGAGGTACAGGTTGCGCAAATAGGTGGCCACCGCGGTCAGCGTGTCGGCGGAAAAGAAGCTGGCCTTGGGGGTGAGGTAGTTGCTGTAGCTGCGCAGGAAGCGGATCGCGGCGTTTTCCGTGCCGCCGGTGTGGAGTTGCGGCTCGGCATCTTCGACCCGGCCGCTGCACTTGAGATGGATGAAGGCTGACAGCCAACCGCCGATGTAGCCGCCGCCCGACACGCACGACAGGTAATCGAACTGCCGCAGCAGCCGGAGTTCGGCCAGTGCCTGGGTGACGCCCAGATTGAAGGTGGCACTGCGGATGCCGCCGCCGGAAAATGCCAGCCCCAACAGCGGTCGGTTGGGCCCGTCGTTGCGTCCGTCGGGCTCGCGGATGGTCGTGCGCTCCTGCGCATGGACGTGTTCCCAGTCGAGCGAGGTCGGCGCGTCAGCCATCAGTGCCTCACCAAACCATGATCGAGGTTTCGGATGCCATGTCCGCGTAATACAGCCGGATGCCGATTTGGTACCGTCGCCCATAGATCAGGCGCATGTCGATGCGGGCGTTTAAATCGGTGCCGCTGTCGTCGTTGCCCGCAATTTGCACATTGCCGGTGGGCGTGATCTCGAACAGCACCATGACGGTATCCGAGGTGCCAAAGGTGCCGAGCCGGTAGGTGCGGGTGCGTTTGGGCGTGAAGTTGAACACGCGGGTTTGCCCGGCTTGGATGGCCAGTTTTTGCGACAGGCCCACTTCCAGCGAGGGAATGACTTCTTTGGGTTTGGTGCCGGGATAGGATGCGACGATCCAGGATTTGTCCGCCCTGGACAGTCCGCCATTTGGAGTCAGGCCGCTGCGGTAGGCCGCAGGCTCGACGATCAGCCCGGGGCCGAATTCATATTCCATGACCGAGTCGGGATCCCAGTGGGTTCCTTTCACTTCCGCGGGCGGGATTTTCCGCAGAATGTTCCATTCGATTTGCTGCATATCCCAATTGTTGGGCGGGCCTTTGAAGTAGTTTTTTACCGCATCGCTGTCCCAGGTGATCCCGGCGTAGGGATTCTGGTGCTCGTGCTCCAGACCCATCGCATGGCCGATTTCATGCAGGGCGGTATCGCGTCCGTAGCTGGTGTTGAGCGCCCAGCCAAAGTTCATGGTGCGGGCAAGCGGGTCGTGAATATTCAGCGTATCGCGTCCGACGTAAGACCAGGAGCCGTCTTGTGCGTTGAAGCCGATGCGGATCGTGGCATCCTCGGGACGGTTCACTTCCTTGAAACTGATGCCGATGCCTAATTTGAACCAGGCCTGAAATGCAATGCCCACTTCCCGGATATCAGCCGCATTCCCGCGCCAGGCAGCGGGAACGGCATCGCCAGACTTGTAGCAGTAATAGGTCAGCTGCGTGCCGTTCACCCATTTTTTGCCGCCATTGATAATGGCACGGGCGCGCAGCGCATCCACGGCGGGATCGAATTGCCTGGGAAGCTGGATCGGCTGCGAGCAATAGCGGATTGCCGCAGTGTCGGTTTTTTTCGATGAAGGCCTGGCTTTGGATGAAGGCTTGGCGGCTTTGGGTGATTTCGACATTTCGTTCTCCTGTCTGAACGGGTAGAGCAACCTGAAGCGAATCTATGCGCTGACGGGCGCGAGGTATTTGCTGTGGCACCAGCCGACGATGTCCATCACCCCGTTGATCTCGCCCACTACATCGACCTGCCACCACAGGCCGTGCTTGGCCAGCACCTCGACCACGGTGCCGACTGGCAGCGGCGTGCCTGGCAGGGCGGCAAAATCGGACCCCGCACCGCTTCGCACATACAGCCGGGCGGTGGTGCGGTAGCGCTCGGGATGGTCGTCGCCGCGGCCCAGCAGGCGCGCGCGCACCGATTCCAGCGGAAAATCCGGTCCCGGGTCGCGCTTGCGGCCGGGCGAGATGTCGTCGTGCCCCAACACGTCGGCGAGGCCGTAGTGATTGACCAGCGCCAGTCCGCATTCGAGCGTGGCTTCGATCTGCGCCGAGGTGTAGGCGTGCCAGCCGCAAGGGGCGGTGCCGGGCGGATCGTTCTTGTGGGGAGCGACGGTGACTTCGCTGTCGGGAAAGCTGCGGCGGTTGAGGGGGGAGACCCATTTGCCGCCGCTCTTGATCAGGCAGCCGGCATTGTCGAGTTCGATCCCGATGCTGTGGTGGTTGAGCCCGGACAGACTGCCCCAGCGCGACTGGCCGGCGTGCCAGGCTTCGCGGTTGAACGGCACCATCTGGGTGAGGGTGCCGTCGCGTGCAATCACCAGGTGGGCTGAGACGCGGGACGCCGGATTCCTGAACCAGGCAACCGTGCCTGCCGCACTGCTGCCGGCGGTGTAATGAATCACCAGGAAACGCGGGGCGATGCTCGCACCGACATGCGGGCTGGGGAGATAAGGCAGTGCGCTGCCGTCGTCCAGCAACAGGCGGTGAGTGCGGATATACATTTTGTCTGTCCCCCATCGGCACGCCGCAGGGCGAGACAGGGGGCGATTGGCATGAAGCCCTTGCTGCTATGCGGTTGAAATCAGCTTAGGACAAACATTTAACGATTGATATACACCTTTCGTCGTAGGCCTTTTGTCGTAGGCCGGTAGCGACGGGGCCTGATTTAGGCGAAAAGCGACTGCCCGTCGCGCGCCAGCAGGGCGCAGCCGTAAGCCGCTTCGGTGTGGACGGCGCGCGCCACCGGAACTCCGAGCAGGCGCTGGCGGATGCGCGTCCAGACTGGATTCTGCGCGCCGCCGCCAGCGGTCTCGACCCGGCGCAGCGGCGAGGCGCCCAGTTCGGCCAGCAGGCCATAGCCGCGCGCCTCGATGCGCGCGAGGCTTTCCAGCAGGCCATGCAGGAATTCGGCGTCGTCGGCCGGGCGCGGTGTCAGGCGTGGTGCAAGCTGCGGGTCGTTGACCGGGAAGCGTTCGCCGGGTTTCGGCAGCGGCAGGTAGTCGAGCGGGCTGGCGACGGCGGGATCGATTTTTTCGCTGAGCAAAACCAGCGTGGGGTCGTCGAAAAACTGCCGCAGCACGGCGCCGCCGGCGTTGGAGGCGCCGCCCGCCAGCCAGCGGCTGCCGAACCAATGCGAATAGACGCCGTGCTCGGTCGATTCCACCCGGGTGTCGGACAACAGCTTCAGCACCAGCGTGCTGCCGAGCGAGGTGACGGCGTCGCCGCTGTGCGTCACCCCGGCCGCCAGAAACGCGGCGATGGAATCGGTGGTGCCGGCGTGCACCATGCAGCCGGGATTCACGCCGAGGTAGCGCGCGCGCGGGCGCGACACGGTGGCGAGCCGGGCGCCGGGCGCGATCGGCACCGGCAGGTAGTCGACATCGGCCAGGTACTCGACCCAGGCCGGCCATTTCAGTTCGTCGAGGTCAAGCCCCATCTTGAGGGCGTTGTGGTAGTCGCTCATGCCCACCCGGCCGGTCAGCAGGCCCGACAGCCAGTCGGCTTGGTTGAGATAGAGCCGCGCGCCGGTGAGGCCGAGGCGCTTTTTCAGCCACAGCATTTTGGCCAGCCCCGAGGTCACCGCCGCAGCCGGATGGCCGGGGGTGGCGGTTTTGGCGATCAGCTTCGCTTCGTCGACCGCGCAATCATCGTTATAGAGGAGCGGCGGGTGGCGCGGCGCAAGCGCCTCGTCGCAGGCGAGCACCGTGCCGGAGGTGCCGTCGAGCGCGATGTCCGACAGTTGGATACGGATCGCGGGCGGCAGCGATGCGACCAGATCCCACAGCGCCTCGCGCCAGATGCCGGCGCGCTCGTATTCTTCCAGCGTGCCGAAGTCGCGCTTATCCTCGGCAACGATCGCGCCTTCGGCATTGATGACGCAGGCGCGTGCGCCCGATGTGCCGAAATCAATACCGAGAAAATACAATGGATTATCCGCGTGTGTTCAACTGATGCTCGAACTGTGTGAGGTCGACGCGCATGGCCGGCTGCCAGCCTTTCTTGCGGTGTTCAGCCACCACGTTGGTGAAGATGCCGCCGCGCACGTAGAACTTGGCGGTGAGCCGCATGAAGCGCGGCTTCGTCACTTTGACCAGGTCATCCAGTATCCGGTTGGTGACGTCTTCGTGGAAGTGACCTTCCTCGCGGAAGCTCCACATGTAGAGCTTCAGGCTCTTGAGCTCGACACAGGTCTTGTCGGGGATGTAGTCAAGAATCAGCGTGGCGAAATCCGGCTGCCCGGTCTTGGGACAAAGACACGTGAATTCAGGGATTTCCATGTGAATGTGGAAGTCGCGTCCCGGTTTGGGATTGGGGAAGGTTTCCAGGGATTTGGCGGGCGTGGAGGGCATATAAAAGCTCGGTGTAGAATGGCGGCGACAAAAACGTCCCCGAAAGGGCGTTTGAAGACCCCATTATAAAACCCAAGGTTCCAGCGTCTTGCGTTTAACTCACATCAAACTTGCCGGTTTCAAGAGTTTCGTCGATCCCACCGTGATTCCCGTTCCCGCGCAGCTGACCGGCGTGGTGGGGCCGAACGGTTGCGGCAAGTCGAATGTGATCGATGCGGTGCGCTGGGTGCTGGGCGAATCGTCGGCCAAGAATCTGCGCGGCGAATCGATGCAGGACGTGATCTTCAACGGCTCCGCCACCCGCAAGCCGGCGTCGCGCGCGGCGGTGGAACTGGCGTTCAACAACGAGCTCGGGCGCGCCGCCGGGCAGTGGTCGCAATACGCCGAGATTTCGGTCAAGCGCGTGCTCGACCGCAGTGGCGACTCCATTTATTACATCAACAACATGCGGGTGCGGCGGCGCGATGTGGCCGACCTCTTCCTCGGCACCGGCGTCGGCGCGCGGGCCTACGCCATCATCGAGCAGGGCATGATCTCGCGGCTGATCGAGGCCAAGCCGGAGGAACTGCGCGGCTACCTGGAAGAAGCGGCGGGCGTCTCGAAGTACAAGGAACGCCGCAAGGAAACCGAGGCGCGGCTGAAGGACTCGCGCGACAACCTCAATCGCGTCGAGGACATCCAGCGCGAACTCAAGACCCAGGTCGAAAAACTCAGCGCGCAGGCCGAAGTCGCCCAGCACTACCGCAGCCTGCAGGCCGACCTGACGTTTTCCCAGCATCGCCTGTGGTTCGCCCGCAAGCATGACGCCGCCCAGCAGCGCGCGCGCATCGACAAGGATCTGAGCGAGGCGCAAAACCGGCTGGAAGCCGAAACTGCGCGACTGCGCCATATCGAATCGCTGCTGGAAACCGCGCGCCAGACCCAGTTTGCCGGGCAGGACACGCTGAACACGCGGCAGGCGTCGTATTACCAGGCGCAGTCCGAGGTCGCGCGCATCGAGCAGACGATGTCGCATCAGAACGCCACCCGCGAGCGGCTCCATCGCCAGGTGCAGGATCTGGGCGCGCGCGTGGAGGCGCAGCAGGCACGCCGCAGCGCCACGCTCGATGCGCTGAACGAGGTCAATGCGCAACAGCCCGGCCTGCAGGCTGCGCTGGTGGAGTCCGAAGCCGCGGCGCGCCAGGCCACCGACAGCACGCTGCCGCAGAAGGAAGCCGCATTGCGCGAGGCGCAGCAGGGCGTGGGCGAGGCGCAACGCGTGGTGTCGCAACTGGATCAGTCGCGCCAGGTCGACGAAAACAGCCTCGGCCACACCAGGCGCCAGCTCGAACAGCTGGACACGCGCCAGCGCCGGCTTTCCCAGGAGCAGGCGCAACTGCCGCGCCCGGATGCGGCCGGCTTGGCGAAAAAGCAGGTCGAGCTCGATGAACTGGCCCAAACATTGGCGACGGCGCAGTCCGGGCTCAAGGCGGCCGAGATCGCGCTGCCCGAACTGGACGCCGCGCGTGCCCAGCACACGCGCGAACTCGAAGCCGCACGCAAGGCGCTGCACCAGACCGAAGCCGAACTCGCCGCCCTCAAAAAACTGCAGGAGAGCCTCAAGGCCGACGAAAAGCTCGGCGCCTGGCTGCGCCAGCGTGGCCTGGATGCCGCGCCGCGCCTGTGGGAAAAGCTGCGCGTCGCCCCCGGCTGGGAAGCAGCGGTCGAAGCGGTGCTGCGCGAACGCCTGCAGGCGGTGGCGGCCGACACTGAGCCCGACTGGTTTGCCGACGCGCCGCCGGCGCGCCTCACCGTGTGGACCGGGCAGGGCGCTGCGGAGCCGGTTGCCCCGAACCTGCTGGCCAGCAAGATCGACAGCGACGATGCCGCCGCCCACGCTGCGCTCGTCGATTGGCTCGCCGGCGTGTACTGGGCCGACGACGTCGACGCCGCGCAGGCCCGCTGCGCCAGCCTGCAGGCCGGCGAATGCGTGGTGACGCCGCAAGGCCATCTGTTCAGCCGCCACAGCGTCACCTTCCACGGCCCGCACACCGCGGTGGAGGGCATCCTCGCGCGCGGGCGCGAGCTCGAACGGCTGACGGTGGATGCCGCACGCCTGCGCGACGAGGTGTCGCAGCTCGAAGCGGCCCACGCCCAGGTGCAGCAAAGCTACATGGAGCGCCAGCGAGAAATCCAGGCACTGCGCGCGCAGACCGGCCAGACGCAAAGCCGCCACCACACCGCGCAAATGGAATTGCTGCGCCTGCAGCAGGCGGTGGAACGGGTGCAGAGCCGGGCGACGCAGATCACCCAGGAGCTCGAAGAAGTCACCCGCCTGTTGACCAGCGAGCGCGCCACGCTCGACACCCTGGAAACCCGCCTCAAGGATTACCGCACCCAAGGCGAAGCCGCCCGCGAAGCGCTGTACGCCGCGCGCCAGCTGCGCGACCAGGCCGACCGCGCCGTGTTCGAGGCGCGCGAACTGCAACGTGCGGCCGAGCGGCGGCATCAGGAAGCCGGCTTTTCGCTCACCACCTGCACCAACAAGATCAAGGAGCTGAGCGAAACGCAGGCCCGCATCGACCAGGAAATCGCGGCTGACGACACCCGTCTGACCCAGGCGCGCGACGAACTGGCTCGCCTGCCGGCCGACGCGCTGGACGTCGAACTGCAGCTCGCCCTGACCGCGCGCACCGAAGCCGAAACCGCGCTGGCCGCCGCGCGCGACGCGCTGGAAGGCCTGACCGCCCAGCTGCGCAGCCACGACGAAGCGCGGTTGGCCTGCGAGCAGGGGCTCGATCCGCTGCGCCGCACCATCGAGCAGCTGAAGCTCAAGGACCAGGAAGCCATGCTGATGCAGTCGCAGTTCGAGCTGCAGTTGCGCGAGGCGGCGGCCGACGAGGCCAGCCTCGAATCGGGTCTGGCCGACAGCCCCAAGCCGGCCCAGTTGCAGGCGCAGATCGGCCGCCTGCAAAACGAGATCGCCGCGCTGGGTGCGGTCAACCTCGCCGCGCTCGACGAGCTTACCCAGGCGCAGGAGCGTTCCGAATACCTCGCCGCGCAGTGCGCCGACCTGCTGGAAGCCGTCGCCACGCTGGAAGAGGCGATCCGCCGCATCGACCAGGAATCGCGCGCGCGGCTGAAGGAAACCTTCGACACCGTCAACCGGCACCTGGGCGAACTGTTCCCGCAACTGTTCGGCGGCGGCCAGGCCCGCCTGATCCTGACCGGCGACGAACTGCTCGATTCGGGCGTGCAGGTGTTCGCGCAGCCGCCCGGCAAGAAAAACGCCTCGATCCACATGCTGTCCGGCGGCGAGAAAACGCTCACCGCGCTGTCGCTGGTGTTCGCCATGTTCAAGCTCAACCCGGCGCCGTTCTGCCTGCTCGACGAAGTCGACGCGCCGCTCGATGACGCCAACACCGACCGCTACTGCAAGCTGGTCAAGGCGATGTCCGACCACACGCAGTTCCTCTTCATCACCCACAACCGCGTCACCATGGAAATGGCCCAGCATCTGGCCGGCGTCACCATGCAGGAACCGGGCGTGTCGCGTGTTGTCGCGGTGGACGTGGAAGAAGCGGTCGGGATGGTCGAAGCGGCCTAAGTCCTCTTCTTGCCAAAATTTGCCAAACTGCCTAGCATTAAGACATGAGCACCATGAACATTTCCCTGCCCGACTCGCTCAAGACCTTCGTCGATGAACAGGTTTCGCAGCGCGGCTATGGCACCAGCAGCGAATACGTGCGCGAGCTGATCCGCAAGGATCAGGAACGCCAGCATCTGCGCGGTCTGCTGCTTGAAGGTGCGGCCTCTGCGCCGGTTGGCCCGGCAGATGCCGCGTATTTCGAGGGTTTGCGTCGTCGCGTCGGCGGCCACGGCGGGTGAAAGACAAGCCCGTCATCCCGCGTGCGCTTGCCAACCGGGATGTGGATGAAGCCATCGCCTGGTACCTGAACGAAAACGCGGCGCAGGCGGCACTCGGTCTGGTCGATGCGCTGGAACGCGCGTATTCGCACATCGCCCGTCATCCTGCCACGGGCTCGACGCGATACGCGCTTGAACTGAATCTCCCCGGGCTGCGAAGCTGGCCGCTGAAAACCTATCCCTATCTGGTTTTCTATATCGAGCGCGCCGACCACATCGATGTCTGGCGGGTGCTGCATGGCCAGAGAGATATTCCGGCGTGGCTGCTGGACGAATCGAGTGGCATTTGATGGCAATGGCCGGCACGATCATGGACAATCCTTTCTTCAACGTACTGCTTGTAATCTCCCATGCTTGATATCCAGCTGCTGCGCAAAGACGCGGCCCTCGTAGCCGCGCGCCTGGCGGCGCGCGGTTTTACCTTCGATGCGGCGCGTTTTGACGCGCTGGAAGCCGAGCGCAAGACGATCCAGACCCGCACCCAGGACGCACAAAGCAATCGCAACACTCTGTCGAAACAGATCGGCATGCTGAAGGGCAAGGGCGAGGACACCACGGCGGTGATGGCCGAGGTGGCGGGGCTGGGCGACGAGCTGAAACAGATGGAAGCGCGGCTGGCCGCCCTGCAGACGGAAATCAACGATTTCCTGATGGGGGTGCCGAACCTGCCGCACGAGTCGGTGGCGGTGGGCAAGGACGAAACCGCCAACGTAGAGGTGAGCCGCTGGGGCACGCCGCGCAGCTTCGATTTCGCGGTGCGCGACCATGTCGATATCGGCGAGGGGCTGGGCCAGCTCGACTTCGCGGCCGCGGTGAAAATCACCGGCAGCCGCTTTTCACTGATGAAGGGCGGGCTGGCGCGGCTGCACCGTGCGCTTGCGCAGTTCATGCTCGACGTGCACACGACGGAACACGGCTACACGGAGGTGTATGTGCCGTATCTGGTGAACGCAGATTCGCTGCGCGGCACCGGAAACCTGCCGAAGTTCGAGGAAGACCTGTTTCAAGTGCCGCGCCCGGACGCCGAGAAGCTTTATCTCATTCCCACCGCCGAAGTGCCGGTGACCAATCTGCTGCGCGACGAGATCGTCGCCGCCGAATCGCTGCCGCTGAAGTTTGTCGCCCACACGCCGTGCTTCCGCTCGGAAGCCGGCTCCTACGGTCGCGACACCCGCGGCATGATCCGCCAGCACCAGTTCGACAAGGTGGAGCTGGTGCAGATGGTGAAGCCGGAAGACTCCTACGCTGCGCTGGAAGCGCTGACCGGCCACGCCGAGACGATTCTGCAGAAACTCGGCCTGCCTTACCGCAAGATGGCCTTGTGCAGCGGCGACATGGGATTTTCGTCGGCCAAGACCTACGACCTGGAAGTGTGGCTGCCGGCGCAGAACACCTACCGCGAAATCTCCTCCTGCTCCAATTTCGAGGCCTTCCAGGCGCGCCGCATGCAGGCGCGTTTCAAAGTGGGGCAGGGCAAGCCGGAACTGCTGCACACGCTGAACGGTTCGGGGCTGGCAGTGGGGCGCACGCTGGTGGCGATCCTGGAAAACTACCAGAACGCCGACGGCAGCGTGACCGTGCCGGAGGCGCTGCGTCCGTGGATGGGCGGCGTGGACAGACTAACGTCCGCCTAATTCGCAATAGAAACGGCAACAATTAATATCGTAGGGTGCGCCATGCGCACCAACAATAATGGTGCGCATGGCGCACCCTACTTATTGCTGTTTCTGGCGCGGAATGGAATTAACCCGGCGCGGCCAGGTCTTCCTCGCTGCGCCCCAGATTGATCAGCGGGTTGTATTCGGGCTCCAGCCGCAACAGGATGTCGTAATAGTTGCGGATGTTCTCGGCAAAATGCAGCGCTTCGCCGCCGCGTGCGTAGCCGTACTTCATCGCCTTGGCATAACTGCCGCGGCTCAGGTAGGGCAGCGCTTCCTTGACGTCGGCCCAGCTGTCCGGACTGCCGCCGCGCGCCTGTGCAATGCGGCGCGCATCTTCCATGTGTCCCTGTCCCTGATTGTAGGCCGCCAGCGCCAGCCAGGTGCGGTCGGGTTCGGCAATGCGGGCGGGTAGACTTTCCTTCATCAGCGCCAGATAACGCGCGCCGCCCAGAATGCTTTGGCGTGCGTCGAGGCGATTGGCGACGCCCATGCGGTCGGCCGTTTCCCCGGTCAGCATCATCAGGCCGCGCACCCCGGTCGGCGAGGTGGCGAACGCATTCCACTGCGACTCCTGATAGCCGATCGCGGCCAGCAGGCGCCAGTCCATCCCGGTCAGCGTCTGCGCCTCGTGAAAATGCTGGCGCAGTTCGGGCAGCCGCTGCGGGCGGCGTTGCAGGATGCCGAGGATGTCGCTGCTGTCCAGCCGTTTGACGTGGCCGAAATAACGCTCGTGAATGCGCTTGAGGGTGCCGTCCTTGCGCGCCTGCTCGACAAAGCGTGCGAGCGCATTGCGCAGGGCCTGCGGACTGCGGGGCGGCAGCGCCCACACGATTTTTTGCGTGTCGCCGATGTCGAACGCCACGGCCAGTTCGGGGTAGAGATTGCGCATGGGGTCGAAATCCATGCCGTTGATGACCACCGCGTCGTACTTGCCGGCTTGCAATTGGGCGAGCAGTTCCTCCGGCCAGACATTCTCCAGTGCCGCCCAGGCGAGTCCAGGGTGCTTGCGCTTCTGCCGCATCAGGATGGGGGTGTGCCCGGAACCGATAATCAGCGCCAGCCGCTTGCCCGACAGGTTCGCCATGCTGCGTGGCGCCTTGTCGCTGGTGCGATACACAATATGGACCGGGGTTTCGAATAGCACCGGCCCGGCAATCAGGTGGCGGTCCTTGACCACGGCCTGCGGCAAGGCCGCCGCCGCCAGGTGAATCTGATGGCTGTCGAGCAGTTCGAACAGCGCTTCGGGCCGGGATTTTTCCGTCCAGTCGAGCGACCAGTTCTGCGACTTGCTGAAAGCCAGGATCAAATCGTGCTCGAATCCGGCGGGTTCGCCGTTGTGGGCGACGTAGTAGGTGGCCGGACTATTGCGCGCGCCTACCCGCAACTCGCCGCTGGTTTCCGGCGGTGGCACCGGCTGGCTGCATGCGGCCAGTACCAGGCTCAGTACGAGCGCGGCGCCCCTCCCGAGACAAGCCATTATTTTTGTGACCGGCATGACCACAGTCTGCCCCAGCATGAAATTTTCGTCCAGCAATCCGCGCGTCTCGGTTACAATACGCGCCGCCGGAGAGGTGGCAGAGTGGTCGAATGTACCTGACTCGAAATCAGGCGTGAGCGCAAGTTCACCGTGGGTTCGAATCCCACCCTCTCCGCCAAATGCCATTCAGACCGTTGATTTTTATGGAAGTGTGGAAAATCAATAGCTGTATAAAGGCCACTGCTACACCGAAGTGTTACACCGAGCCTTTGGAGTACAGCTGTAAGTCATCCCCCCTGTCGAGACTTGCGGAATCGATATTTTGGTATCGCCCCCAACTTCCCGCTGACCTGCTTCCCGCATATGGGGCAATCAGGAAATCAGCCACAGTCTCAAAATCGGAAAACCGCAGTTCGCCTCAAGGCTCCGCTCGGTAGAGTGCGATGCCAAGTTTGAAATCAATCGCGGCGAAGCTGGTTGTGGTGCCTGCACCTGCTGCACCCCACGAATATTGAGCTTGATGATGAGCAAATTTGCCGGCTGCGCCTGCGCTTAGCGCAGTTCGTCACGCACTTTTTTGCATGTCAGCACAATCAGATAGTCCTTGATCCGAGCGTCTGAATTGAGCCTTTCAAACGTTTCGGAATAAATTTTATTCACTTCTTCCACTGGGCGATGAATTTCATCGGCGAGCGTCTTGATTGCATTGAGGTGCTCAGGCGCCAACTTGATGGGATTTGATGAGGCCATGTGTTTTTCAGCAGTGAGCCGAGTCAGGAACTGAAACCAAGCGCTTAAATATAGACGCAACTATCCGGGTTGCCGGCTGGTGTTTCAATGAAAATCTTGCCCGTGATGCTTGGCCGCTCTTGCCAGGTGAAAGCCCTCTGTTATTTGGACGCTTACCGGCCATGCGGGCTATTCATGCTACTGAGCTACGAGCGTTTTCGTACGCCATTCCTTGACGCGAGTGATCAGCGCCTTGGGTCGCTCGCTGGTGATTTTTGGCGAGTCCGCATAGATGGCGCCAGCGTCGCCATCAAGGCAGAGGGGGTCGCCTTCAAATGACAGCTTCCCCCAGCCTGGCCTGTCTGGAATTTTCATCGATGATCAGAAGCCCGGTTGACCAGGCTTGGCAACAAGATGGCCTGTTCATTCAGCGAATCCAGAATCCGGTTTTTTCCGTCATTGAAAAAGGATATGGCTATCACATTAAAGTTTTGTGACATGAACGAGTCGATTGTTTTCCTGTATTGTGAATTTTAATATTCCAATGAATCAAGTGCTTGAATATTGAAATTAACTACATATACTGTTTATTCCGTATATATATTTAGGAGACTTACCGTGGCCGACGACACCAAGAAACCAGCCGAAGCAAAACCCACGACACCCGTGGCTCGCACAGCAGCCGCTGCAAGCGCCAAGTCATCAGCCCCCAAGCCGGCCGCGCGGCCAAGGGCGGCTGCTGCGCCTGCAGCCAGAAGAAGGCCCTCGGCCACCGCCAAGGCCGCAACGTTGGCTGTAAAGAAAACCGCTACGCGTCCCCCCGTGGCCAGAAAATCGCCCCCGGTAAAAAAAGCTGCACACGAGCCCGAGCCGTTTGTTGCCAAGGACAATAAGGCCGACAAACCTGCCAAGGCGAAAAAAGCCAAACTGGTTCGCGACAGCTTCACCATGCCAGACTTGGAATACGCCTTGATCGCGGCGCTTAAAAAGCGTTGCCTGAACGCAGGGGTATCGGCGAAAAAGAGCGAGATCCTGCGCGCAGCGGTCGCAAACCTTGCAAAATTGAGCGATGCCTCGGTGGTTGCCGCAGTTCGACGCCTTGACGTCATCAAGACAGGTCGGCCAGCCAAAGGGTCCAAATAGTTTCTTTCTGGCATTTTGGATAAAGGCTTTATCCCTGGACAGAGTGTTAAAAAATACCCATCTGATCTACCAGGTTTTCGGATGGGGTGGTTGGCTGTTCCGATTTTGTCATTCTGGCGAATGCCGGAATCCAGTTAAACCAGAAACTTGGCCCCGGCTTTTGCCGGGGTGACGACTTGCCCAGCGCTTAGATGACCTGTTAAAGGGATGGCGCACCCCTTGTTTCAGGTCGAGATGCTGCGCGTACGCCAGTCGGCCTGACGCGTTCGGCCTCCATGCCGCTTTTTGCCAATTTCACGAAACCATCACACGCCCGCAACACATCCTGAGAACAATGCGCAGTGCGGCATGGTCGTGTCGCCACGCCTTTTATCCCTATAGTCTCAGGAGAATTTTAATGAAGAAGTCCACTCTTGCCCTGACCCTGGTTGCTGCTTTTGCGGCCAATGTCCATGCCGGTTCCGTCGTGAATGGCCCCATGTCGTTCAACCCCATCGCCGCTTCCGCCTACGGCCTGGAAGCCGATCCCAGCATCGCCACCACCCCCTGGGTCATTCCCGAGGGCTATGTCCAGTCCATCGTCTCCGACGAGACCGATCTCAACATCTATGTCGCCAACGACTGGCCCGACATGAACACCGTCAACGAGACCGGCAAGCACGCCGGCCGTTATATGTACCGCACCCATGAAGTGCGCGGTGGTGCCATCGGCAACGACGGCAATTCGCTGCGCGTCGACGGCAGCAGCGGTGGCGCCGTCTCCGTGGTGGACCTGAAGACCGGTATCGCCAAGGAACTGGCCGGCCGGGTCGACTGGGAAGCGCTGGACGGCATCGTCTGGACCCCCTGGCGTACCGTCCTGTTCGCCGAAGAGGCTGGCACGACTTCGCGTCCGGACCCTGACGCACCGCAAGCCAAAAGCGGCCTGGTGTATGAACTCGAACTGGATCGCCAGGATCCGATGACCGCTGAAAGCGTGACCGTGCGTCCCATGCTGGGCGCGCTGGCCCACGAAGGTATCGAGATCGATGCCGAAGGCAATGTCTACGTCATCGACGAAGACCGCAAGGGTTCCATCTACAAGTTCGTTCCGGAAAACTACGGCGATCTCTCCAGCGGCCAGCTGTATGCGCTGAAGGTGATGAACGGCGCCAAGACCGGTGCCGCCGAGTGGGTTGCCCTCGATATGACCACGGCTCAGACCAAGGCGCACGATGCTGCGACCGCCGTCCTCGCCACCGAGTACTGCCGTCCCGAGGATCTCGAGCGCATCGCCAGCACCCTGTATGTGGCGCTGACCTGCGAAGATGTCGACAATCCCACCAATACCAGCGGCAAGAACGCCGCGGGTTACTCCGTGGGCGCCGTACTGGCCGTCGAGCTGGGCGAGCAGCCTTCCGCTAAATTCGTCGTCGCTGCTGGCAAGAACACTCCGTTCGAAGTTCAGCCCAGCGCCACCAACCCTGGCGTAACCGGCTTCGCCAAGGTCGACAACCTGGCCAACGGTCCGGACGGCAAGCTGTGGATGGTTGAAGACAACGACTTCAGCGACATCTGGGTGTACGACCCGCGCTCGGAAGATGCCGACGACGACGGCTACAAGGACGGCGTGCACCTGTTCGCCTCGCTGAAAGACAAGCCGGCCGAGGGCACCGGGATCTATTTCGGCAAGGATCCACAGACCTTGTACGTCAACGTGCAGCACTCCGGCACCGGCAACGACAAGACCATGGCTATTACCAAGCAGCACGAAGGCCATGACAAGCAACACGAAGGCAACCACAAGCATCACAATGATTAATGATGTGTGAGGGGGCGTTGATTTCCCCCTCACGTTGAAACCCCTGCCGGTTCGGCAGGGGTTTTTTTATTTCCGATCCCCGAGATCGGGAAGGGGAGCGCCGGCCTCTTGCACCGTCCGGATCAATTGGTTGATTGGCTCGTTATGCAGACGGCAAACCGCGCTCACCCCCTACCAGGCTCAGGTCAAGACCTACATCGACACCACCAACCCCAGCGCCACCGTGGGCGACGTGCTGGGCACAAAAACCATCCAGCCGCAAAGCCCCAGCATTCTTTTTGGCACCACCGCGCAATGTGCCTACGTCGAACAGGATAGAGCCGTACTGGTCGCCATGCCCTTTCTCCGGTCCGGCAGTACCGACGACATAGCCTGTTTCATCGATATCGTGGTTGGGAAAAGCAGGGTTCGGCGCGCCGCCGATATGCAGGCGCTTGCGCGTGTCAGGAAGACTGGTGCCAACATAGGAGGGACGATCCAGGCCGTTGAGAATGCTGCTCTCCATATCCGGATGGCCATCCCAGGGGCCGGCAAAAGCAGGTGTGGTGGCCATCATGGCCGCGCCAATGACGGCTGTGATCAAATGGGTGTTTTTCATGATGCTCTCCTTCGTGTCGGGTTGAATACAGTGCGGCAAAATGGCCGTCACTACTCAACAAGACCGGAACGCGCGCCAGAACCTGACAGTGGTGTGCGATGGGTCTGCTCATAGGTCGGGATGGAGTGCCTCCTTGCAGTCTTCCGCTGACAATTTGCGGAACCTGACTTAAATTTGAAGGTGCTTGGATCCGAAGTATTGGCCGACTGCATTTGCAGCGATGGAGGGGGCGGCTTTCCTTGCTGCGTTCTTCGCTTTCCCAGCAACGGGGGGTTTCATCGAACGGCTTGCCGGCGTGGTCGTAAGAAGTGATTCCGTAAGGTTTTTTCCTCCGGCAGTACTTTGGCGGGGGTTGTGCCGCTTTTTTTTTTGTCGATTCGTCAGGCAGCCCGGTTGCATGACCGGGCAGGGCAATCCCCAAGCCTTTTCCTTATTTATATTGCCTCCAGTCCTGCGGATACTTAAGCCCTACTTCCCGCGGGCTTGAAAATTCCCCACATCACACCAAAATACAGTGAGTAATTGAGGCTTATTCGGGCTATGGCAACCAAGCGAGAAGGCAGTACCCTACTGGAAACGACTGCGGCGAAAGTGAAGCCGCCGCCCTTGTACAAGGTGTTGCTGCTGAACGACGACTACACTCCGATGGAATTCGTGGTGCATGTCCTGAAGAAGTTTTTCGGCATCGACCAAGAACGGGCGACACAAATCATGCTCAAAGTGCATACTGAGGGTGTAGGTGTGTGCGGTGTGTATCCCAAGGATATCGCTCACACCAAGGTCGAGTTGGTTGTGGATTTCGCGCGGCAGCATCAGCATCCGCTGCAATGTACGATGGAGGAAAGTTAGATGATTGCCCAGGAACTCGAAGTCACGCTGCACATGGCATTCATGGATGCACGGCAGAAGCGCCACGAATTTATTTCGGTGGAGCACCTGCTGATGGCGATGCTGGACAACCCGTCCGCGGTGGAGGTGTTGCGCGCCTGTGGCGCCAACATCGAGGCCATGCGCGAACAGCTCGGCACGTTTATCGAGGAACACACGCCCAAGGTGGTGGGCGAGGGCGAGGTCGATACCCAGCCCACGCTTGGTTTCCAGCGCGTGATCCAGCGCGCCATTCTGCACGTGCAGTCGTCCGGCAAGAAGGAAGTGACCGGCGCCAACGTGCTGGTGGCGGTGTTCGGCGAAAAGGATTCGCATGCAGTGTATTTCCTGACCCAACAGGGGGTGACGCGGCTCGACATCGTCAATTTCATTTCCCACGGCATCACCAAGACCCCGCAGGGCGAACCGCTGCCGCGCTCGGATGAGCCCAGTGAAACCAATGCCGAAGCGCCTTCCGCTTCGCCGCTCGACAGCTTTGCGCAGAATCTGAATGTGCAGGCGCTGGCCGGCAAGATCGACCCCCTGATCGGGCGCGATCAGGAACTCGTGCGCGTGATCCAGACCCTGTGCCGTCGGCGCAAGAACAATCCCCTGCTGGTGGGCGAAGCCGGCGTGGGCAAGACCGCCATTGCCGAAGGCCTGGCGCGCCGCATCGTTGAGGGCACGGTGCCCGACATCCTGGCGCAAAGCACGGTCTACTCGCTGGACATGGGCGCCTTGCTCGCAGGCACCAAATACCGCGGCGATTTCGAGCAGCGCCTGAAGGGTGTGCTCAAGCAGTTGACCGACAATCCCAAGGCGATCCTGTTCATCGATGAAATTCACACCCTGGTCGGTGCCGGGGCGGCGTCCGGCGGTACGCTCGATGCGTCCAACCTGCTGAAGCCGGCGCTGTCTTCGGGGAATCTGCGCTGCATTGGTGCAACCACGTATACCGAATATCGCGGCATTTTCGAGAAAGATCACGCCTTATCGCGGCGTTTCCAGAAAATCGATGTGCCGGAACCCTCGGTCGACGAAACCGTGGCGATCCTGCGTGGCCTGAAATCGCGTTTCGAAGACCATCATGGCGTCAAATACACGGCGGCCGCGCTGACCACGGCGGCGCAGCTGTCGGCGCGCTATATCAACGACCGCCATCTGCCGGACAAGGCGATCGACGTGATCGACGAAGCGGGCGCGGCACAGCGCATCCTGCCAAAGTCCAAGCAGAAACGGACGATCACGCCGCGCGAGATCGAGGACATCATCGCCAAGATCGCGCGGATACCGCCCAAGACCGTGTCGTCCGACGACAAGAACTCGCTGAAGACGCTGGACCGCGACCTGAAGGCGGTGGTGTTCGGCCAGGATGCGGCCATCGATGCGCTGGCCACCGCGATCAAGATGTCGCGCAGCGGCCTTGGCAATCCCCAGAAACCGATCGGCAACTTCCTCTTCTCCGGCCCCACCGGGGTCGGCAAGACCGAGGTCGCGCGCCAACTGGCCTATGTGCTGGGTGTCGAGCTGATTCGTTTCGACATGTCGGAATACATGGAACGCCATGCGGTGTCGCGCCTGATTGGTGCGCCCCCTGGCTATGTGGGATTCGATCAGGGCGGCCTGTTGACCGAGGCCGTGAACAAGCATCCCTATGCCGTTGTTTTGCTGGATGAAGTCGAAAAGGCTCACCCGGACATTTTCAATGTGCTGCTGCAGGTGATGGATCACGGCACGTTGACTGACACCAATGGGCGCAAGGCTGACTTCCGCAACGTGGTGCTGGTCATGACGACCAATGCGGGGGCGGAAATGCTCAACAAGGCGACCATCGGCTTTTCCAACTCGCGTGAAAGCGGGGATGAAATGGGCGAAATCAAACGCATGTTCACGCCGGAATTCCGCAACCGGCTGGACGCGATCATTCCGTTTGCGTCGCTGACCGAGCCGATCATCCTGCAGGTCGTCGAAAAATTCCTGATGCAGCTGGAAGAACAACTGCACGAGAAGAAGGTCGAGGCGGTATTTACCGACGCGCTGAAGGCTCATCTTGCCAAGCATGGCTTTGACCCGCTGATGGGTGCACGGCCGATGGCGCGCCTGATCCAGGACACCATCCGTAAGGCGCTGGCCGACGAGCTGCTGTTCGGCAAGTTGGTCCACGGTGGGCGGGTGACCATCGATATTGACGCTAGCGAAAAGGTCTGTCTGGCGTTTGAAGAGGCGGTGCCGGCTTAAATTCCGTAAAGATTTTGCGTGCGTGGTCGTTAAGCGAACAAGCGGCAGGGTTGTATTCAGCAGTTACTGATCGTGTTTCCGGTTTCATGCCCATGAACGCCGGGAAAATCGGGGGAATACAGCGCCTGTGGCACATTCGTTTAGACGGAAGGAGCAACCATGAACCCCTACCACGTATCACGTTTCGCTGTTGTCACGCTGATAAGCTTGCTGCCGGTCTGCGCCCATTCTGCTGAAACAGGGCGCAACAAGTCAGCCTCTGAAAGCCCTACCGTTTCCGGTGATGATTTGGCGACGGTAGGCGAGCGCATCCGCCAGACCGGGGCCCAGATCCGCGAAGATCTCAAGGATGCGCGTGCCCGCATGGAAGCAAAAAAAGCACAACAGGAGGCGGAGCGCAAGCGAGAGGCAGAGCGGGCGCGTCAGCAGGCGATCAAGGATGCGGCAGTGCAGGCCGCAATCAGGGAAAACAAACAACGACAAGCCCAGGAAGCCGCGCAGCGGGCGGAGCAGGCAGAGCTTGAACGGCAGGCGGCCCTGGCGGCGCAGCGGGCGAAGCAGGCAGAAAAAGCCGAACTTGAGAGGAAGCTCGCTCTGGTGGTGCAACCCACGAAAGAGGAACAGGCAGCCAAACGGCTAGCGGCCAAGGAAAAGGCCGCCGAGGCGCTCAGGAAAGCGCGCGCGTCAACGGGTGTGAGGGCGTTTGCAGAATAGGCGAGCCGATAAGGCTGTACGGGCGAATCTGCGCGCGCGGGTTGCGTGAGAAGCAAAGCACCGCCTCCGGATACGTTGCTTGGCCCGATCAGCCGGCGCCTCCCCCACCTGTAAAAAAACAAAAGCGGTGCTGGTGGCGCTGCAAAAACCGGTGTGGCAGGCGGAGCGCCGAGGGATGAACCCTGCAGGGATTATTAAATATGCAGTTGAATACTGGCCAATAACCGATAAACCGGTTGCGCTTCCTTGAGCATATGGCTTCAACTTGAGGCAGTGTTTTTGAATTGCGATGCTGACTGCTTTGTTCTTCGATCCTTTCCGTCCTGGCGGCGTCCTGACTTGCTGAAAGCGGCCGAATCCCGCACCATACGGCACCCATCCTGATAACTGGAGTGCTCATGAAACCCTGCCATGCGTCGTTCATCACCTTAACCGCTCTCGCCATGTTGTTGTCCGGCTGTGAAAGGCCTGCGACTGCTGTGAAAAGCGAGACGGTGGCGACGGTTGCCGGCGACAAAATCAGCGAGGCCGAGTTGAACTTGGCCGTTTCCCGTCTGGGAGAGCTGAATGCGGCGCAGACCGCCGAGGCGAAAAGCAAGCTGTTGCAGGCCTTGATCGATCAGCGCCTGGTCGCGCAGGCGGCCAAAAAGGCCGGGCTGGACAAGGAAACTGCAGTGGATGTTGCGATGGCGCAGGCAAGCCGCCAGGTATTGGCGGAAGCCTATGTGGAGCGCAAATTCAAGGATGTCGCCAAGCCCTCGGACACCGAGATCGCCGATTATTACAATCAGCATCCCGAACTGTTCTCCCAGCGGCGGATTTTCCGCATCCAGGAACTTGAGTTGAAGCTTGATCCGTCGCGCATGCCCGAAGTCGAGGCCAAACTCAAGAGCAGCCATTCCCTGGGCGACTTCGTCAACTGGGTCAAGGAGCAGGGCATCGAGGGCAAGACCGCCGTGGCCGTCAAGCCGGCCGAGCAGATTCCGGCGCCCCTGCTGGGCCGCCTCAACCAGATGAAGGACGGCCAGGTGACGATTTTGCCGGGTCGCCCCGGGCATGTTCTGCTCCAGCAGTTGCAGGAAAGCCAGTTGCAGCCGGTTTCGCTGGAACAGGCGAAAAATGCCATCGAGCGGGTCCTGATGACCCAGAAACGCAAGGAACTGATAGAGGCTGACCTGAAAAAGTTGCGCGAAGCGGCCAAGATCGAATATGCAACCGGCTATGCGCAAGCTGCTGAAGCAAAGGCCAGCAGCGAAAAAGAAAAAGACAGCGGCGAAAAGGCCGACGAAAAACCCGCAAATCCCTAAGTGCTCAAGTGATTCTAGTGACTGGAGGCGCCGGTTTTATCGGTGCCAATTTCGTTCTTGACTGGCTGGCGGCGAGCGATGAAGCCGTCGTCAACCTCGACAAGCTGACCTACGCGGGCAATCTTGAGAGCCTGCGGTCGCTACACGGCGACGCGCGGCATGTTTTCGTGCAGGGCGATATCGGCGATCGCGCGGCTGTCGACGCGCTGCTGCACGAACATCGGCCACGCGCGGTCGTCAATTTCGCGGCGGAAAGCCACGTCGACCGTTCCATCCACGGCCCCGGCGAGTTCGTCGAGACCAATGTGGTCGGCACCTTCAACCTGCTGGAATCGGTGCGAGCCTGGTGGTCGCAACTGCCCACGGACGAGCAGGCAGCATTCCGCTTTCTGCATGTGTCGACCGACGAAGTGTATGGCTCGCTCGGCCCCACCGATCCGGCGTTTTCCGAAACCACGCCGTATGCGCCGAACAGCCCGTATTCGGCGTCGAAAGCCGCCTCGGATCATCTGGTGCGCGCCTACCACCACACCTACGGATTGCCGGTGCTGACAACCAACTGCTCGAATAATTACGGCCCGCTGCAGTTTCCAGAAAAGCTCGTCCCCCTGGTCATCCTCAACGCGCTGGCGGGCAAGCCGCTGCCGATTTACGGCAACGGCAGCAACATCCGCGACTGGTTGTATGTATCGGATCATTGCAGCGCGATCCGCCGTGTCCTGGAAGCCGGACGGGTGGGGGAGACCTACAACATCGGCGGCTGCAACGAAAAGACCAATCTCGAGGTGGTGAAAACCCTGTGCGTCATGCTTGACGACCTGCATCCCGATTCACCCGTCATCCCCCATGCCGGCCTGATTACTTTCGTCAAGGATCGGCCCGGCCATGACCAGCGCTATGCGATCAACGCCGGCAAGATCGAGCGCGAACTCGGCTGGACGCCGAGCGAGACCTTCGAGAGCGGAATCAGGAAGACGGTGGCGTGGTATCTGGCCAACCAGGACTGGGTGGCCCACGTCACCAGCGGCGAATACCGCAACTGGGTTTCCGAAAATTACGCTGCACGATAAACATGAGCACACGCAAAGGCATCATCCTGGCCGGGGGCTCCGGCACCCGGCTGTATCCCATCACCCAGGTGGTATCCAAGCAGCTGCTGCCGGTGTACGACAAGCCCATGGTGTATTACCCGCTGACCACGCTGATGCTGGCGGGGATCCGCGATATCCTGCTGATTTCCACCCCGCAGGACACGCCGCGTTTCGAGCAGCTGCTGGGCGACGGCGCGCAGTGGGGGCTCAACATCCAATATGCGGTGCAGGCCGCGCCCGAAGGCCTGGCGCAGGCTTTCCTCATCGGCAGCGATTTCATCGGCAGTGATCCCTGCGCGCTGGTGCTGGGCGACAACATTTTTTACGGCCACGAGCTGAGCCAGGACTTGCTGGCGGCCGGGCAGCGCACGCATGGTGCCACCGTGTTTGCCTACCCGGTGCATGATCCCGAGCGTTACGGGGTGGTCGAGTTCGACGCCGCCGGGCACGCTGTCAGTCTCGAAGAAAAGCCTGCACAGCCCAAATCGCGCTATGCCGTCACCGGCCTGTATTTTTACGACAACCGGGTGATCGATGTCGCGCGCGCGCTCAAGCCCTCGCCGCGCGGCGAGCTGGAGATTACCGATGTCAACCGCCAGTACCTCGACTGGGGCGAACTCGATGTGCAGGTGATGGGGCGCGGCCAGGCCTGGCTTGACACCGGCACCCACGATTCGCTAATCGAGGCGGCGCTCTACATCCAGACCATCGAAAAACGCCAGGGGCTGAAAATCGCCTGTCCGGAAGAAATCGCCTATCGCCAGGGCTTCATCGACGCCGCCCAGCTGCGGGCGCTGGCGCAGCCGCTGTTGAAAAACGGCTACGGGCGCTATCTGATCGACGTGCTGAACGACCGGGTGTTCTGATGCAGGTGATCGCTACCCAGCACCCCGAGGTCCTGCTGCTGCGCCCCAAGGTGTTCGGCGATGCGCGCGGTTTCTTTTTCGAAAGCTACAACCGCAAGGCCTATGCCCAGCTCGGCATCGACGCCGATTTCGTGCAGGACAACCACTCGCGCTCGGCAAAGGGTGTGCTGCGAGGCCTGCACTATCAGATCCAGCGGCAGCAGGGAAAACTGGTGCGCGTGGTGGCGGGCGAGGTGTTCGATGTGGCGGTCGATCTGCGCCGCAGTTCGCCGCATTTCGGCCGCGTCGCCAGCATGCATCTGTCGGCCGAGACGCACGACATGGCGTGGATCCCGCCCGGTTTTGCACACGGATTTGTGGTGCTGTCCGAGCATGCGGAGTTTCTCTACAAGACCACCGATTACTACGCGCCGCAGTTCGAGCGCTGCCTGTTGTGGAATGACCCGGCCCTGAACATCGCCTGGCCGCTGGACGGCGAGCCGCTGCTGTCCGCCAAGGACCAGGCCGGCCTGCCGCTCGCCGAATGCGAGGTGTTTGCGTGAGGATCCTGCTCACCGGCGTCAACGGCCAGGTGGGTTGGGAGCTGCAGCGTACCCTGGCGCCGCTGGGGGAGGTGATCGCGGCGGATCGCAACCGCCTCGATCTTGCCGACAGCGCCGTCATTCGCCGCAGCGTGGAAGCGATCGCGCCCGATCTGATCATCAACCCGGCCGCCTACACGGCGGTGGACAAGGCCGAGTCCGAACCTGACCTGGCGCACGCCATCAATGCCACCGCGCCGGGTGAGCTGGCGCAGGCCGCTGCTGCGCGCGGCATTCCGCTGGTGCATTTCTCCACCGACTATGTGTTCGACGGGCGCAAGCAGGGGGCGTACAGCGAGGACGACGCACCGAATCCTTTAGGGGTGTACGGCGCGACCAAACTGGCGGGCGAACAGGCGGTGCAACGCGCCGGCGCGCCGCACCTGATCCTGCGCACCAGCTGGGTGTATGGTCTACGCGGGCGCAACTTCCTGCTGACCATGCAGCGGCTGGCGCGCGAGCGCGACACCCTGGCGGTGGTCGACGACCAGGTCGGCGCGCCGACCTGGTCGCGCCTGATTGCCGAGGCGGCTGCTTTGGTGATTGCGCGCTGGCTGGATCGGCCCGATCAAACTGCAACGTCCGGGATATATCATCTGAACTGCGGCGGGCGCACCAGCTGGCATGGCTTCACCGCGGCGATTCTGGCGCATCTGGCCAAACCAGATGAAAAACTGGCCAGTCTCACGGCGATTCCAAGCTCCAGCTATCCCACGGCCGCGGCACGTCCGGCCAATTCTCAGCTGGCATGCGACAAGCTTGCAGCGACGTTCGGCGTGCGGCTGCCCGACTGGGAAACCGCGCTGGCCCTGTGTCTGGAACAGAAATTGCCTCAGTCGATGAAATGACTTTTTAGCAGAGCACACGACATGACCACTCTTCATCCCGTGATTCTTTCCGGTGGCTCAGGCACCCGTCTGTGGCCCTTGTCACGCGCGGCCTTGCCCAAACAGCTGCTGCCGCTTGCCAGCGACCACAGCTTGCTGCAGGACACTGTCAGCCGCTTGGCAGACATGCCGGAAATGACCGCACCGCTGATGGTGTGCAACGTCGAGCACCGCTTCATGATCGCCGAGCAGATGCGCCAGATCGGAGTCCAGCCGCGCGCCATCGTGCTGGAGCCGGTGGGGCGCAACACCGCGCCGGCGATTGCCGTAGCCGCGCTGATGCTGTCGCGCGACGACCCCGACGCGCTCATGCTGGTGCTGCCTGCCGACCACCTGATCGGCGACGTGGCGGCGTTTCATGCAGCCATCCGCACCGCGGCGCAGGCGGCGCAGAACGGCCACCTCGCTACTTTCGGCATTGTTGCCGCCATCCCCGAAACCGGCTACGGCTACATCCGCAAGGGCGCGCCGCTGGCGGATACCGCCGGCGCGCACGAGGTGGCGGCGTTCGTCGAAAAACCCGACCTCGCCACGGCGCAGCAGTATGTCGATTCCGGTGACTATTTCTGGAACAGCGGCATGTTCCTGTTCCGCGCCTCGGATTTTCTCAACGAGCTGCAGGGCCTGCGTCCCGACATTCTGGACGCCTGCCGCGCCGCGCTCGATGGCGCCACGCTCGATCTCGATTTCGTGCGGCTCGCCCCCGCCGAATTCGAGGCCTGCCCGTCGGAGTCGGTCGACTACGCGGTGATGGAACACACCCGTCGCGCCGCCGTGGTGCCGACCGACATCGCGTGGAATGACATCGGTTCCTGGTCGGCATTGTGGGAAGTGGCGGCGAAGGACGAGCAGGGCAATGCCACGCGCGGCGACGTCATGCTGGAAAACGCCCAAAACAACTTCGTCCGTGCCGAAACCCGCATGGTGGCGATGCTCGGCGTGTCGAACCTGGTCGTGGTGGAAACCGCCGACGTGGTGCTGGTGGCAAACAAGGACCAGGTGCAGGACGTGAAGAAGCTGGTCGACCGCCTGAAGGCCGAAAAGCGCAGCGAGCACCTGATCCACAAGCAGGTCTACCGCCCGTGGGGCTGGTACGAAGGCATTGACGAGGGCGAGCGCTTCCAGGTCAAGCGCATCATGGTCAAGCCGGGCGAGAAGCTCAGCCTGCAAATGCACCACCATCGCGCCGAGCACTGGGTCGTGGTGTCCGGTACCGCCAGCGTCACCTGCGGCACTGAGGTCATGCTGCTGACCGAAAACCAGTCGACCTACATTCCGCTCGGCACTTCTCACCGGCTGGAAAATCCCGGCAAGATCGACCTGCACATGATCGAGGTGCAGTCGGGTTCCTATCTGGGCGAGGACGACATCGTGCGCTTCGAGGATATCTACCAGCGCAACTGAGGCCGCATTCAATGCTGCGGGCGCAACGCGCGCAGCCAATTTTCGCTTGCCCTTGTCACAAGCCATTGTTATTCCTTGTTATTCATCCGCTGGCCGGTAGTGTCCGGCAGACATCACCGGCCCACGCTTCGATACACCCGGGTTTTTTGTAGGACAAACGCCTACAAAAAAAGTCATCAATTTCCGTCTGCGAATACAGCGCTAGTCCACGTTAACTTTGTCGGGTGTCATCCGATAACGAATTCACCACGCTGACTTAAGTGTGAATTCGAAAAAAATTCAACGAAGAAGGACAAGCAAAATGAAACTGGACGAAATGCTGGACGAAATGCGCGATGTCAATCTCAACTACCTGATGCTGGCGCAAAGCATGATCCAGCACGACAAGACGACCGCCGTCTTTCGTCTGGGCATCAGCCAGGACGTCGCCGACCTGATCGAGGCGTTGACCCCCGCACAAATTCTCAAGCTTGCCGCATCCGGCATGATGGTGTCGCGCTTCCGCTTCGACGACGGCATGGTGCTCAACATGCTGACCAGCTACACCAAGGATCGCACCATGGCGCAGTCTCACGCCGCCATCCTGATGGCGAGCCAGGCTGTGGCCGCCTTTGCCTGATTCCGTCGCACAATAAAGAAGGCGTGTCCCAATGAGCAAGAAAAGTCTGTTGACTGAAATGCGCGACACCCAGCTGGCGATCGAACTGATCGAACTCGGCGCCCGCCCGCAGGTGCTGGAATCCGAAACCACGCTGTCGCGCGAGCGCTTGCTCAAGCTGTACAAGGAAGTCAAAGGCGTTTCGCCGCCCAAAGGCATGCTGCCGTTCTCGACCGACTGGTTCCTGACCTGGCTGCCCAACGTGCATTCCTCGCTGTTCATCAACATTCACCGGTACCTCACCAGGAACAGCGATTGCAGCGGCATCGAAGCGGTGCTCAAAAGCTACCGCCTGTATCAGGAATATCTGCACACCAACCAGATCGAGGCCGTGTTGAGCTTCACCCGCGCCTGGACCCTGAGCCGCTTCTTCGAAAGCCGCATGCTCGAAACCGCCGTCTGCAACGGCTGCGGTGGCCACTTCGTGGTGCATCCGGACGACCTGCATGACAAATACGTATGCGGTCTGTGCAACGTGCCTGCGCGCGCCGGCAAAACCCGCAAGGCCAAGGCCGCGGCCCAGATCGAACTGACCGCCGCCGCCTGACGGATTTGCCCGGTAGTCCGGTAATGACGCGCCTGCCGGTCAGCCTCCAGTCGCTCGTCATCCAGTGCTTTGCCCTGCTGCTGGCTGCACTGCTGAACCGTCTGCTGCAAACCTCTTTTTCGTATCAACCCGCCCTGTGGCAACTCGTCCTCGCCCAAGGGTCGATCGCCGCCGGGCTGAGCCTTCTGTGGCGGCAACCCGCCTGGTGGCCCCCGCTGAATTTCGGCTTCTTGCCCGCCATCCTGCTGGCCCAGCAGGCAAGCGTGCCCGCCTGGGCCTATCTGGCTGCATTCCTGCTGCTGGTGCTGTTCTACTGGAGCACCTTTCGCACCCGGGTTCCCCTGTACCTGTCTGACCGCAAAGCCTGGCAGGCCGTGCCGCCCTTGCTGCCCGCGACGCAAGCATTCCGCTTCATCGATCTCGGCAGCGGCCT